>NZ_JBAHYJ020000112.1:0-56823 GCF_036697665.2 Scytonema sp. PRP1
GCAATATCGAGCAGGATTAAATCTGGTTGGTGTGTTTGTGACAAAATCAAAGCTTTGATTCCTTGTTTAGCACAAATACACGATACATTGAGTAACTTCAGGTGACCATTGAGAAGTTCTAAATAGTGTAGATCTTGTTCTACAACTAAAACAAAAGGCTGCACGGACATAAATTATTCCTCACCTTTAAAGAAGGACCATACATCAAAACCCTCGTGACTAAAAAACTCGTTTTTAGGAAGGTTACCCTGTTAGCAAGATGTACGAGGCTTCCTTCAGGCGGCTGTTAGCGGCTTGAGATGGAGTGACTCGTCTGTGACTCACAAGGCTTGGTGTCTGCGCTGGTATCCAGGGAAGGACACGAAGAGCTAGTGGCAACATTAAGCAAATATCATCATGTTAGGTGTGTATTTCGTCAAGTCTTTTTTGAAAAAAATTTAGCTTTGGTTAGCTGTGGTTAAATTTTATAGAGCATGACTCTTGATTAGGAGTGATGCCAAAATTTTGATTGTGTGTGGGACTTGCCATAGTGCATCTCTACATAAATCACCTCAACTTAGTAGCGTTTTGAACCTAGAAGACATAAGTCCTCATAGCTGCATTCTTAAGTAGGTGTAAGTGAAATCAACTTATGCACTTAATTCAGATGGAACGTGGATTGTAGATAGCTGAAACCGGAACGCAGCCGCAGTGCAATTGATCTGCAGATACAGACAATGCTTCCCTCACGATTGCACTTCTTTCCAGTGCCAAAGGCAATCGCAAATATCATAATTCGGTTTTTTTGTACAGTGCGTAAGTCCTATTGGTGTCGGTTTTGTTTGAAGTAGGGGACTCCCAAAGCTGCTGGAGGTGTAGATTGTTGACCAGCTAATCCAACCAGGGCAAGCAGAGCTGTTATGTACGGTAGCATAATCAAAAATTGATAAGGAATATTTGCATTCAATGCCTGAATTCGCAACTGCAAAGCTTCCGTAGCACCAAACAACAAGCAAGCCAACGCAGTTCCTATAGGATGCCATCTGCCAAAAATTAAGGCAGCGATCGCAATAAAACCTTTTCCAGCACTCATTCCCTCAGCAAAGTATTTTACCTGCACTAAAGTTAAATAAGCACCTCCCAACGCAGCTAGACAACCACTGACTACCACAGCAAGGTAACGCACCTGTTGCACTGACACCCCAGCAGTATCAGCAGCCTTAGGATATTCCCCTACAGCTCGTAAGGTAAGACCCGGGCTGGTACTAAACAAAATATAGGTGCTGAGAAAAACTAAAAACAACAGTAAATATACGAGAATGTCTTGCTGGAATAGTAAAGGTCCGACAAGGGGAATATTCGCAAGACCAGGAATCATAATTGGTTCAATTCCAGGTATGCGCTGGGCGCTACTACCACCAAACACCAAGCGTGATAAAAACGATGTTAACCCAGCGGCAACAAGATTAATTGCTAACCCTGACACCAACTGGTCAACCCGTAAAGTTACGGATAAGAAAGCATGGAGTAGTCCCACCAATCCCCCAGCAATCAGAGAAGCAAAGACACTAAGCAAGACATTACCAGTGTAAAAACTGGCAACAGCACTAGTAAATGCACCAGTGAGCAACATTCCCTCTAAGGCAATATTCAGTACCCCCGATCGTTCCGAAAAAAGTCCACCCAGTGCGGCAAATGCTAGGGGAACTGCAAGACGGAGGCTAGAAACGAGGTAGTCTGAGAAGAAGTTTATGTTATTCATCACATCTTACTTGTTGTTTTGCGTCAAGCTTTTTAAGCTAGAAGCTGTTTCTTCTGGTTTTCCAGACAGAGGGAAAACTAAAATACTCTTGATTGCCTGGTTATCTACTAATTCTTTTAAGCGATGTAATTGTCGGTCAGTAATGGCAATTCCCGCATAATTTTTGGCATAATTTAATTCTTCTTGAAAATTCGCCTCATTATAAGCTTGAATAAACACTCGATCAACATTCCAATTCTGCCAATCCGCAGCGAAATATCGTTTAGCCCAATAAGGGTTATGATGACAAATATCAAAACTAACGGTCGAGTTAGCTTGTTTCATTGCAGTTATCATTTCTTGTAACAAATTAGTTAAATTAGAGGTGCGATCAACTTTACCTGGTAATTCAGCATAATAACCTAGATAATCATCCCATTGAACTGCATCAATCTTTGGATATTTTTGAACGAACTCTACTAAGATATTTTTAAAGAAACTAGCAACCTCAGGAATCTGCACATCAAGGACATAATGATCAATGCCAACGTACGTTTTATCCACACCAGGAACAATCCATCTCCGAGAAGTTGCTAAATCATAAATTGGACTGTTTTTATCTATCTTAATGCCTTTTTCAAAATAAGCATGTACTTGCATTCCCTGTTTGTGTGCCTCATCAATCAACCAATCTAACCATTGTTCTTGAAACTGGTTTGGACAACTTCTATATCCCAGGGTTTGCTGCATCACCTCACTATTGTACATCGTACAACCATTACCCCAAACACCGTGAATAATAGTATTAATTCCTTGAGAGCGATAGTAACGAACTCTCTCACGAATCGTTTTTTCGTCGGCATTATTGGTAACTTGGTAGCGACTTAAATAAATTCCTCTAATGACTTTTTTCTCCCAAGGGGTTTGTGGTAATGCTGTTGTTTGAGGTGTTCTTGTTTTAGGGAAAGGTTGTTTATTATTGGGAGTGAGATTTGAAGGGCTTGATAAGGAGGGAGTGGGAGTTAAATAAATATTTGGGTTGACAGTTGAAGTAGGAGTTGGAATCGGATTTAAGAAAGGAATATTTATTTGTTGAATTTTCGCTAAAAACTTGCTGATGTCTAAATTGCTTTTCTGGCTAAACCACCAATAACCACCTCCGAAAATAACAAGAATTAGAGATATCGGTATATTTAAGCATCCACATCCATTTGGCTGTTTCTTTTGGCTCGACATAATAATATGATGCTTGACTGGTGAGTTTGATTTATATAAGTACTTCAGTGTAAATAATTAAAGGCTTCGCCGTGAGCTTAGCGGACTTCGGCGTGAGCGCTCAGTCGAACGCTCGAGTGAGCCTCGCCGAACTCCGAACGGTATGTAGTAAGCCCTAAAGCGCTAAAGGGCTTACTACAAGCTAGTTTCCAAGCTTTACTTTTCTTTATATAGTTTAATTTTGTTTAATTTTTTCTCGCCTACTTACTTAAGCGCTTTAGCGAAGACATTTTCATCTTTCCACTATTCCTGCAAGAGGTCTATTTTTGATACGGTGTTCTAGAGCCAGACTAATGGCAATAAACAGTACAGTCAAACCCTGAATAGCGTAAACCACAGTCACTGGAACTCCTGCACTGCGCTGCATCACATTCGCACCACTGCGAAGCGCACCAAAAAACAGGGAAGTCAGCACGACACCGAAAACACTACCACGACTGAGAAATGCGATCGCGATCGCATCAAACCCATAACCAGAGGAAACTTGCTCAAACAACCGATATTTCAACCCCATCACTTCAGTTGCACCCGCCAACCCAGCTAAACCACCCGCCAACGCCATTACCAGCATGATGGTGCGTTCGACAGAAATACCACTATAACGGGAAGCAATAGGGTTAAATCCCACGGCAGCGATTTGGTAGCCTATAGGTGATAGTACGAGCAAAACCCATACAATGACTGCTGCAACTAACGCCAGTAAAATCCCCGCATGGGCGAAACTCCCTGGTAAAATAATCGGTAGTTGAGCAGATTTAGCAATCAGTGGTGAATAAGGACTAGGCGCACCCGGTTGCTTCAAGGGGTTCTGAACGAGGTAACTAATAAAGTTAAAGGCGATGTAGTTCAATAGCAACGTGGTGATGACTTCATTTATCCCGCGTACCGCCTTGAGATAACCTGGAATCAAACCCCAAACTCCACCAAAGAGAAATCCTGCAAGCAACGCCAGTGGTACATGAATCACAGCAGGTAATCCCTGCACATACAACCCTATCAACGCACTCCCCAAAGCACCCAGGTAAATTTGCCCTTCCCCACCAATATTAAATTGACCTGCACGCAAAGCCACCAATACCCCTAAACTGGTTAGCAACAGCGGTACTATCTTGGTAACAGTGTTGCCAAATCCAAAGTAGGTAGAAAGAGATTCTTGAAACAAAGCCGTATATGCTGCGATGGGATTTGCCCCAGCAACTAAGATCAGAATTGCACCAACGAGTAACGCCGATGCGATCGCAATTACGGGAGGTAAGATTGGTAGCAGCAGAGGTTGAATCCGATTCGTTGTAGTCATCTGAGTTTTACATTTTTGAATTTTGAATTTTGTAGACGCCCGAAGGGCGGCTTCCCGCAGGGTATTTTGAATTGCTTACCTTCCCCCACCCATCAAAAACCCGATTTCCTCCACCGTTGCTGTCGTCGCATCCAAAACACCCACAAACTCACCTGTGTACATCACCGCAATGCGATCGCTTATTGCCATAACTTCCTCCAATTCGGTAGAAATGTACAAAATAGCCGCACCGCGATCGCGTTCGGCTAACAACTGCAACTGTACTGCTTCCGTCGCCCCCACATCCAGCCCCCGCGTTGGTTGCATAGCTACTATTAACATTGGTTCTCTCGCCAGTTCCCGCGCCAGCACTACCTTTTGCTGATTTCCCCCCGAAAGCTGACTGACTTTCACACCTTCACTTGTCGCCCGGATATCAAATTCTTGCATTGCAGACTTAGCATTATTGCTGATTGCTTCCTTCTGCAATAAAAAGCGACGACAAAACGGTAATTTTTTAAAAGCTTTCAAAATGAGATTTTGAGCAATATTGAACTGCAACACCAAACCCATTTTTTGCCTATCTTCCGGGATGTATCCCACCCCGGCTTGTGAGGAGGGGTTCTGTATCAGTTCAATTTTTCCAGCCTTGACAGTTCGCACACCAGTGATTGCATCTGCTAATTCTCGCTGTCCATTACCATCTACACCTGCAATACCCAGAATTTCTCCCGCCCGCATTTCAAAAGATACATTGCGGACAGCGATCGCACCCCTGTCATCCTCAACTTGTAAATTTTGCACTGACAAAACCACCTTTCCAGGAGAAGCAGGAGTTTTGTCCAACCGTAAAGCCACCTCGCGCCCCACCATTAATTCAGCTAACTGTTGAGGCGTCGCTTCTTCTTTGGTAGTTGTATTTGCTACTACCTTCCGCGTCGCCAACACAGTTACTGTGTCACATAGGTTCATAACCTCATCCAATTTGTGGCTGATAAAAATAATTGTGTGTCCATCTGCTGCGAGTTGTCGCAAAATAGCAATTAATGATTCTACTTCTCTTGGTGTCAGCACTGCTGTTGGTTCATCAAGAATCAACAATTTTGCTTTCCGGTAGAGAACTTTGAGATTTCGACTCGCTGTTGCGCCCCTACTGGCAGATTTCCTACTTTAGCAGCAGGGTCAACTGTTAATCTATAAGCTTGGGATAAAGCAGCGATTTCTTGTTGCTTTTGACGCAGATTTAAACGCCAGTGATTCAATGTTCCTAGGATGATGTTTTCTGTTACAGTTAACTGGGGAACTAGCATGAAATGTTGGTAAATCATGCCAATACCTAATTCAATTGCTGCATTTGATGAAGATATTTTTACTGGTTTTTCTTGTAGATATATTTGACCTGCATCTGGTTGATAAAGACCACTAATAATGTTCATTAAAGTGGTTTTACCAGCCCCATTTTCGCCTAGGATGGCGTGAATTGTTCCTGGTTCAACAGTGAGGTTGATGTTGTCATTGGCAATGAATGAGCCAAAGCTTTTGCTAATTCCTTCTAAGCGTAAATAAGACATATAACAAACCGCACTAGGCAAGAGAAAAGGTAGAGAAAAACCTCACCCCCCAGCCCCCTCTCCGCAAGCAGAGAGGGGGAGTTTTTCCCCTCCCCGCATGCGGTGAGTCCAGCGCTGCAGGCGGGTTTCCCGCCGTAGGCGACTGGCGTTCGCATGATTGCGTGCGCTTTGCGCATACCCGGAGGGGGAGGGGTTAGGGGTGGGGTCACACTGATGTATTTTCAAGTTAGATAGGAACGAAAAATATAGCGCTTTCCATTTGAATGAAGTAATTATTTATCTGTGTCCATCTGGAGGACACTGCTGTGGGCGGGTTCCCCGACAGCCCCGCAAGTGTCCGTTGTCCATCTGTGGTTCATTATTTCTTTGTGTACCTTACAAGGGTTACAAACCGCTATCAAATGAGATTTTAAGCTGTGGTTTTTTTAACGCACCGGGTATCTTTGCCAGCTTGTTGGCATTTTTCAAAGGTGATTTTTTTAGCAACAATTTCCTCTTTTGTATTGAGTGCTTTTTGTTTGAGTGGTTCGGGAACCATCGCCCCAAATTTTCCTAAAGATAAAATATCTGGTTTTTCTAAACCTATTGTGTAAATTTGACCTTTGAGTTGATTTTGTTTTGCTAGTTCTGCTAAATAGGCGATCGCTAAATCCAGCCGCTTTACCGCACTTGTTAAAACTCCTTTGGGTGCAATTTCTAACTGGTCTTTCGTGTTACCAAAAGCATAAACCCCTTTGTCACTTGCAGTTTGCAAAACGGCAGCAGAAGCGCTATCTAACCATTGATAGATGACATCAGTGCCAGAAGAAATTATTGCAAGAGTGGCTTCTTTTGCCTTGGCGACATCGTTCCAGTCACCCGTGAATGTAGAACTAATTCTGATATCTGGCTTCAGAGATTTTGCTCCTAATTCAAAGCCGCGTAGTTCTTGTTGGGTAGCATCAAATTGTTGTCCTGCAATGTAAGCGAGTTGATTGGATTTGGTCATTGATGCAGCGATGATTCCGCAGAGATAACTCGCTTGCAAATGGTCAATTCGCAAAGCAGCGATGTTGGAACCGTTCACAGCACCATTGACACCGACAAAGAAAGTGTTGGGGAACTGCGGCGCAACTTGTTGAATAGCAGCATCAAATTGTCCCCCGTGGGCAAATACTAGGTTATAGCCCCGACGTGCAAAATCTGAGAGAACTTCGGTTTGGTCTGCTTGTGCTATTTGTTCTACATAGGATGTTTCTGCACCCAGCTTTTGTTTAGCAAGCTGTACGCCTTCGTAACCAGATTGGTTCCAGGCTTGATCGCTGATGACTCCAGGGAGGGCGATCGCTATCTTAAACCCTGGGCTACCCCCTGTCGTTGTTGAGTTGCTACTGCAAGCTTTCAGCAGTAAACTGGTACTGAAGGTAGCTGAACCATACAAAAGAAATTTACGCCTACTAAAATTTACCGTCATACATTAGCCTTGAGATGGGTAATCGTTGTTATTGATTACTATATCTGCTTCATTCCCCTACCTCCTCGTTCATTTTTCCCACTGTTGGCTGAAGACGTAGTGACCTGAAGCCAAACAAACTGAAGAAGTAGACGCAACTATAAAGTCAAGGGAATAGATGAACAATCTCAAGGAAATTTTTCGTGTCATCCTAGCGCTATGTATGATTGTAGCCGGAGTGACGCACTTTACATCTGCTGACCAGTATGTCAGAATTGTGCCGCCGCAACTGCCCTACCCTTTAGAAATAGTTTATCTGAGTGGCTTTTATGAAATCTTGGGTGGTATCGGGTTATTAGTTCCGCCTGTAAGTCAAGCTGCTGCTTGGGGACTACTTGTTCTTTTTATTGCTGTTTATCCATCCAATATTAATATGGCAGTAAATCTGATTAAAATTGACCATATACCAAATTCACCCTGGCTACATGTTATCAGGCTTCCCTTTCAGGCAGTTTTAATTGCTTGGGCTTGGTTGTATACAAAACCTTCAGATCCTGAAAAACAAGCTTCTATCATTCCCAAGTCACTCATTCCCAAACAACTGCAGGAATTAAAGTGAGTCGTTTTCGCAGACTTTTGTTTAACCCTCTCCTAAAAGGATGTTTGGAAAGTGTCGTATTGTACCAAAATTTATCGATGATCCCCCTAAATCCCCCTTAAAAAGGGGGACTTTGAAATTATTTTCCCCCCTTAAGAAGGGGGGCTAGGGGGGATCTCGATATAACTTGGTACTTTACAAACATCCTCTCAAAGGAGAGGAAATCAAGGGTAAAATAATGTGGGTGCAAGCAGGTTTGATATGAGTACATCAAAGACAGTTCAACAATTGCGGGCTGAATGGATAACGCCGGAAAATTTTCGTCGATATGGACAGGTCATTTTTCCCAGTAAAGACGGTAAATCCTTTGATGCAGAAGATGCTCAACTCGTACTTGACAGAGGTATCCCCCGCTTTTATATCATGCAGCTACACCGTAGAGGACGCAAATTTCACACTATCACTCGCCATGTGCAATGTACTCAATGTTTGGGTTCACTGGAAGGGAAGGACTGGTTAATTGCGGTTTGTCCTCCTAATAATAATATTGATGAACCATCTTTAGAAGATATGGCAGCTTTCCGCATTCCAGGAAATTGCTTTATCAAGTTAGAGGTAGGAACTTGGCACGCTGGACCTTATTTTGAGCATGAGGTTGTGGATTTTTACAACTTGGAATTGAGTGATACAAATGTGGTGGATCATTTCACTCACAATTTTCTCAACAGCCATAATCTGGAGTTTGAGTTTGAGATTTTGTCATTGACATAGCGCTTCTACCAACTTACTCAAATTCCAGAACGAGTGATAGTCATGAACCCGAACCTGCCTAACGGCTGAGATTGGGGCTTGCAAGAACCAGATTGCAACGTAAGTCGTGACTAGCCCAGTAGCCTAAGTGCGGTAAACACTTCCAGCCATTTCCCGAATCGCTGGATTACCTGTTTCACATCGGGACTAAATGAAAAGTTTTGTAACAATCAACAATAGTTTGTGTAAAAGTCGCGCTTTCTAGCTGAGAAAGATAGAGATTCGCAACGAGGTGCGATGAAATTCGAGGTCTTTTATGACTAACGACTCGTCGAGAAAAGAGTTAGATGCACAACTTAAAGACTTAGCGCTTCTTGCCCAACGACACCCACAAGCAACCAAGGAGCGGCGGATGGCTTTAACACAGCTCATCAATACCATTTGGCTGTCGGGTAAACTTTGTCGTCCCTATAGCGGTCAATTTCAACGACTTTATCAAGATATTTATGAAGAAGCGGTACAAAGTCTATTCTTTTATATTTGTCGAGATGACAATATTAGCAAATATGACTCAGAACGGGGCGAAGTCATGACTTGGGTGAATATGCTACTCACTAAACGCTTTTTTCCAGAGGCTATACCCGTAATTGTAGGACAAGAAAATGAAATAAGTTTAGACAAGTCTCACATAGAAAATGTTTCCGACTCTGAATCTACGTCTTTGTATGAACAAATCATTCAATGTATAGAATCTGACCCAGAAGGAATTTTTATCAAAGAGCATATAAAAGGTCATCCGGAAGCAAATTTTCAAGAAATAGCTAGACGAAGGTATTCGGGAATTTCCTGGAAAGACATCTCAGCCGAATGGCGAATTGGAATCTCATCATTACATAATTTTTATCAAAGATGTGTGAAAAAATTTGCTCCTATATTAAGAGAATATTTGTAGATTTCATATGATTTAACCGGGTGGTCAAAAAATTATGAGCAACAAAACAGGTTTTTTAACATTTACAGGACCGATATCTCCAGCTACTAGGCGGCTAGCTGAACAGTTATGTAGACAACAAGCCACACCTGAAAAAGGCGAACAAGTCCGTCTCAATACTTTATCTGTATCTTTTGTGAATTCATATCTACAATGCATGGGGTTCGAGACAGACTTGGAAGCGAGTGACAGTTGGAACCCAGTGCAGCATCTACTTATGGACGTAGCTGATTTGTCGCTAAAAAATTTAGGCTCCTTAGAATGTCGTCCGGTGTTGTCAGGGGAACAGTTTGTCTATGTGCCACCCGAAGCACAGTCAAACCGAATCGGCTATGTGGCTGTGCAAATTAGTAAATCATTTCGAGAAGCAAAGTTGCTAGGATTTGTCAAGGAAGTATCAAATGATGTATTATCAATCAGTCAACTGCATTCTTTGGAAGATTTACTGGATTATTTAGAATATCTCACTCAATTAAATACAGCCAAATTAGCTGATGATTCGCTCACAGTAAATAATAATTTGGTCAACTTGAAGCAATGGCTTGAGAATATTTTTGATGCTGGGTGGCAAGAAATTGAAGCTCTCTTACGCATTCAACCAGCCTATGTAGCTAGTAGCGTTAGAAGTACTAAGGGCGATTTGGTTAGCAGGGGCAAGTTAATTGATTTGGGAAAACTTTTGACCCAGCAAGCCGTCGTTCTAGTCGTTACTCTCACTCCAGACAATGAGCAGGAAATGGACGTTATCGTGGAAGTACATCCCACAAGCAAAGAAAATTATTTGCCACCAAATCTCCATTTAACATTGTTGGATTGTGATGGAGCATCTGTCATGGAAGCTCAAACTAGAAGCACCAATAAGAATATTCAATTGGAGTTTAGTTGCGAGATAGGAGAACGTTTCAGTGTTAAACTCGCTCTGGGAGATGTCAGCACTATAGAAAATTTTGTCATCTGAAGCGAATATAGAGGTGCTGCCAATGAGAAAGTTAGTTGTTTTGAAGCTGGATGGCGATTTAGAGGAGGGGGTGCGGGTGACGCTGGAGATTGGGGAAGAAGGCTTTCGCCCCAGTACAGAAATCGCTGGCTACCTACCTCCAAATCCAGACATCGTAACTTCCCTTGATCAGTGGCAGTCAATCTATGGTAGTCTGTGGAAATTTACTCGCATCAAAGCCAAAAAAATCGTTTACGATGGTTCCATCTCCAAGCGACGCGAGGACTGTCATAAGTTAGCTGATCAGTTGCGTAAGCTCCTAAATAACTGGTTACTGTCAGAGTCGTTTCGCCGTATCCGCGAGAAATGGCTCAAATACTTAATGCCCGACGACGAAGTGCGGGTGCTGATTCGCACTACTTCAGAACAGCTCAAGAAACTTCCCTGGCATTTGTGGGATTTGGTGGATCGGGATTACCCACTAGCTGAAGTAGCCTTGAGTGTTCCAGAGTCAGAACAAGCGGCAGCTGCATTGCAGACATCTACCTATAGAAAGAAAGTCAGAATTTTAGCGATTTTGGGTGATAGTGATGGTATTGATGTGCAGCAAGACCGCCAGTTGCTAGAAAAATTACCACTAGCTGCTACGACGTTTTTGGTAGAGCCTCAACGTCAAGACATCAACGAGCAGCTGTGGAACCAACCGTGGAACATTCTATTTTTTGCCGGTCATAGCAAGACAGAAGATGGCACTGGTCGCATCTATATTAATCAAACAGAATACTTAACAATTGATAAACTCAAGTATGCGTTGAGAAATGCCGTTGCCAATGGGTTACAACTGGCGATTTTCAACTCCTGTGATGGGTTGGGATTAGCACGAGAGTTACAAGATTTGCATATTCCGCAAATAATTGTTATGCGGGAGCCAGTACCGGACTTAGTGGCTCAAAAATTTTTAGAGTATTTTCTGGAGGTTTTTTCCTCTGGACAGTCTTTGTATACAGCGGTTCGCACTGCTAGAGAAAGACTGCACGGAGGGCTAGAAAACGAATATCCTGGTGCAAGTTGGTTGCCAGTCATTTGCGAACATCCTGGCGTAGTGCCAATGACTTGGGCAAAACCGCGAATCAAACCCAACAGTCGCCGGCTCCCAACTATGCTGCTAGTAACTGTGCTAATAACCGCAGGCATACTTGGGATAAGGCAGTTGGGAGGATTGCAAACATGGGAATTGCAGACTTTTGACCAATTAATGCGATCGCGTCCAGAAGAAAAGCAAGATTCGCGCCTGTTGATAGTCACTGTTACTGAAGATGATTTTAAACTGCCAGATCAGAGGCATAAAAGTGGCTCGCTGTCAAATTTGGCATTGGCACGACTGTTGGACAAACTTGCACCCCTCCAACCGCGAGCCATCGGCTTGGATATTCATCGTGATGAGCCAGTACAACCTAACCAGGCTTTTTTAACCACTCGTTGGAAAACTGATGACAACTTCTTTGTGATTTGCAAAGTGAGCGATCGCCCCTCCAACCATCCAGGAATTGCACCCCCTCCTGAGGTTCCGCAAGCACGCCTTGGCTTTAGCGATGTAGTCAAAGACCCAGACGGCGTTTTGCGTCGCCATTTATTAGCGATGAAACCAGCCCCCACATCCCCTTGTATTACGCCCTATGCCCTCAGCGCCCAACTGGCATTCCACTACTTGCAAAAAGAGGGCATTTCTGCCAAGTACACTCCCCAAGGGGATTTGCAGCTAGGTAACGTCATATTTAAACGGTTGCGAGTGCCAATGGGCGGCTATCAACAAGTGGATGCGTGGGGCTATCAAATATTGCTGAATTACCGCTCCTACCGCTCTCCTTTAGAAATTGCCCCAACAGTCACGCTTAGAGACGTTCTCAATGGTGCGCTCAAGCTTGAAGAAGTAAAAGACCGAATTGTCCTCATCGGTACTACTGCTCAAAGTGTCCATGATTATCTTCCCACACCCTACAGTACCCAGCAGGGGTTTTACCAGGAAATGCCAGGGGTAATTGTGCAAGCGCAAATGGTTAGTCAAATCGTGAGTGCGGTTAAAGATGGGCGACCTTTGTTATCAGCTTTGCCTATTTGGGGCGAGGTGTTATGGGTTTGGGGTTGGTCCGTGGTTGGAGGAGCAATTGCTTGGCGCTTTCGGTCGGGGTTATATCTCATACTGACAGGTGGAGGCGCACTCTTGATTTTATACCTTCTTTGCTTAGTCCTCTTGTGCTCTGGCAGTTGGGTTCCCCTCGTCCCGTCAGCCTTGGTTTTAGTAGTGACTGGCGGCACTGTGCTGATTTACCTTACTTCACAACAGAGTCAGCAACAGCTTACTTGTGAAACTTTGAGGTATGATTGAGATTAAATTGCCTGTGCAAAAAATTAAACTTACCCTGACTGGCACAAACCATTGAGAGAAACGCTACCTAAGTTACTGGTTAGGTCGAAAAATGAGTAGTTTTGGGAAGCTTTGTCCAATTTTTAGTTCAGCAGTGGGAACCCTTGCTATCAGTTGGGCAGTCCTTAGTTGCACACAAATGCACGCACAGTCTGTCAATTCTCTAGTTATTGGGCAAAGCTCGACAGTAAACCCTAGAGGACAATTAAACCAATCATTGATTTTCGCTGCACCGCCTCCACCACCAGACATCGGGGAACCAGGTCAGCGAGCAGAAGCAGGAAGCCGTGGCTGTGGTGGAGGGAACAAGCAGCTTACAGCCTTAATGCCTGTCTATTCAAATTCACAATTGATTTTTGGAGCAACAACCGCCTCGCATCCCACCTTTTGGTTTTATATTCCTTATAAACCACCATCTCCTGGAAAGTTTGTATTGCAGGACAAAGATGATAACTTGGTCTACCAAACCGATGTCACGCTGCCCCAAACGCCAGGAGTTATCAGTTTCTCTCTTCCTCAGACAGTAGCACCGCTCTTAATTGGCAAGCGGTATCATTGGTTTTTCAAGATTTACTGCAAAGCGCAACAACCATCAGCTTTTGTTGAAGGTTGGATTCAAAGAAACTCACTCAACCCCGCCCTCAATAGTCAGTTAGAGAAAGCTACTCCACGCGAGCGAGTTGCTCTTTATGCTGCCAATGGTATTTGGTTTGAAGCGTTGACTACGGCAGGGGAACTGCGTCGTCGCGATCCGAAAGAGACTTCTTGGGCAACGCTGTTGCAAGCCGTTGGTTTGAATGATTTGGCAAATGAACCAATTACACCATAAGTGCTAGTAAGCTGTTCCACATAAAAGTTGCATTATTTGGGCGGGCAAGATGCCCACCCCACAAGAATTTAAAAGAATTTAAATATGCAAACCAAATGTGCTTTAGCTTAGTAGTCTTGTACGGCATTTTGCCGTATTCTTAAGAAGAGAAGCTAATATAGAGAGTAAGATGACCACACCGAATGCTAAAAATGGGGTAAAAGGGGAAGCAAAGCATAGTAAGCTTGAACGCTTGGAAGCCAGACTAACGCGGGAACAGAAAGAATTGCTCCAACAAGCCGCCGAGCTAGAAGGTAGGACGCTGACGGATTTTGTTGTCAGCAGCGCCCAAGCGGCTGCACTGCGTACCATTCAGGAACACACGCTGATTAGCTTGACCAAGCGGGACAGTGAAGCCTTTGTCGAAGCTTTACTGAATCCCCCTGAGCCTGGAGCAGCATTATTGGCAGCAGCTCAACGATACAAACAAAGTACCGGGCTTTTGTGAGTGAAGTTTCCTCCGTTTGCTTATGTTGTTGAGCCGTTAGATGCTCAACATAACCGTTCTGATTTTGAGTGTGGAGTTGAACCGCTTGATCGGTATCTGAAACAGCAAGCAAGCCAAGATATGCGGCGGAGAATAGCTGCTTTATTTGTGCTGGTTGACCAAGATATCGACTCAATAGCAGGCTACTATACCTTGGCTGCTACGGCAATCCGTTTGGCAGAATTACCGCCGGAGATAACCAAGAAATTGCCAAAATACCCGCTTGTTCCTGCTACTCTCCTAGGGCGGCTCGCTGTTGACCAACGCTATCAAGGGCAAGGAATCGGCTCGTTTCTTTTGATGGATGCATTGCGGCGCAGCTTCAATAGTGAGATTGCTTCAATGGCGGTTGTGGTTGATGCAAAGGATGACAAAGCGCGTGATTTCTACGAACACCATCAATTTATTCCGTTTTCTGAGCAGTCACAGCGCTTGTATTTATCAATGACAACTATTGCTAAATTGTTTGGCAGTAGCACGTAATTATCGCTCTTTTTGGTTGCGCGCAGTACACAGCTGTAGTGAAAGTGCATGCACTTTTAGGCGTTGCTAAATTGAAGTATGAATCCGGATGTAGAGACGTGCCATGGCACGTCTCTACAAGGATTTTGGTATTATGGAAAATAATTTTCACGCCCTGGAATCAGCAACGCCCACTTTTACTACTAGGACTTACGCACAAGTAACGGAAGAATCAAACCTTACTAGGCACAGAGGACACTGAGAAATGAGAGTTTGAGAGGTATTTTGCGTAAGTCCTGACTACATTAAGCTAAAGCACATTTGGTTTGCATATTTAAATTCTTTCAAATTCTTGTGGGGTGGGCATCTTGCCCGCCCAAATAATGCAACTTTTATGTGGAACAGCTTATTCGTGGTGGTGTATGTGGTTCAAATGAGAACCGCCATAATCTTCTAGAGCCAATTGCCCAATAAAATGTAAGGAGCCCAGTATCTCGGACGTTGATATTTAGGATTCTGTAAAAGAGCTAACTGGGCGCGGCGGAGTGCTTCGGCTTTAGTTAGGGCTTTGTTTCCTAACTCTTGGTAAAACTTACTCATCAACTCAGAGGCGGACTCATCATTCAAGTTCCATAGAGAAGCAATTGTACTACGCGCTCCCGCCCGTACAGCTACACCAGCAATTCCCAAAGCAGCTCGATTGTCACCAGTAGCTGTTTCACAGGCACTCAGGACAAGCAATTCAATCGCCTCGGGTCTCGCGGTGTCTCGAGTTCGCACTAAGTTATTCAACTGTTTAACATAGATACGGTCATCCCAAGCCACAATAAATGTCTCCTCAGCCTTAGAGCTGAACTGACCATGAGTTGCAAGATGAACTACACGGAAAGGCAGAGAATTAATCTGGTTTTGCAAAGCCGAACTGGTAAATTGTTTGTTAAGAAGTATACTGCTGGGTACAAAAGAGCGAATTTCCTCGATTTCGCGCTTGACGTTGGGTAATGCAGAAAATCCGGGGCGTGATTCAGTCAATCCTGCGGCTATTGCCTTTAATTGTTTCTCCTGCAATGGTTTCGGGTTAACCAGTTGCAGACCTGGGGTGAGTGCAATGCTATACTTCTCAATCAGATACTGTTTGCCGTCGTAAAGAGCTGCCATTGGGATATTCCGCAAAGAACCATCCAGCACAAACACCAAGGTTCTTACTTTCGTTTGGGCTAACTCAGTTGCAGCGGGTTTGATTAACCAGTTATACACCTGTTGAGATAAAGACTTAGCTTCTGCTTGAGTGTCAGGTTCTGTGAGGGTTTGCCTGAGTTGTTTTAGCGTGGTTTCAACTTGGCTTAGAGGGACTGCAGTAGCGTAGTGCAGCAAAGGCTTTTGCGGCAACTTGAGAATGACCTCTAGTCGGTCTGGTAAAATAATTGGATAGATAGCTGCCGCTGTTTCGTCTTTTTGGTCAATAACTTGGTCAATTTGGGATAACGGACCTAAACAGGCTTCCCGAAAGAAGTTATCCAGTTCTGCTAATTGCAGAGATTCAATTGTTTGGCGGGCTTTCAGGAGATTTTCTTGACTGGGTACCCCCCAGCCCCCCCTTGGTAAGGGGGTTGCAAAAGTAACTCGACTAGCTGTCGATAAACTGGTTCGACTTTTTCTCGAAAGGAAAACTGTACCTCTGGATTGATGGCAACTAAATCGTAGCGGAGAGACTGGAGGGTGTTAACTGCTTGTTCGTAAGTGGCTACTGCTCCTTTAATATCTCCCCTAGCCTTAAGCAAACGTCCCAGTTGCCATTGCCATCGATAGGCAATGTCCTTAGCATCAATAGCAGAAGCCATAAACAGGGCTTGCTGGGTGAGGTTTTGTGCATCGGACCACTGCTGGGTTTCTTCATACAGACTGCCCAGGACACCAAGAGCATAAGATTCTGTGCGTCTATCTTGCAAGCTTTTCGCCTGTTGGACAGCGCTTGACACTAGTTGGGCAATATCCACCCATGATGGAGTGTCTGTGTTGGTATTTTGTCTAAGTTGCGTTAGAGTTTCGGCAAAGTTAATTCTGGCATAGATTGCTGTCCGGCTGGGGGGTAAATCGCCAATTTGAGTTTGGATTTGGGGCAATAACGCCTGAACAGCAGTGATTTGCTTGCTTTCCAGCAATAGTTTCAGTTGATTGATTTGAGCATCGATGCGGATACTTGGTGAAGTGGCAGCGTTGGCAGCTTGGCGGTAGAATTCTATAGCATCTGGGATTTTTTGCTCGCTGCGGGCTGTATTGCCTAGACTCAGCAGAACATCAGCTACAGGTTGCTTATCTGGCAACGAGTAAGCTATTTCTAAACTTTGTTGTAATATTTGCCGGGATGTTTTTAAATAACACTGTGGAGATGTTTCTAAATTACCCTGCCGGGATGCTTCTAAATTACCCGTGACACGCAGGACATTGCCGAGGCTACGCAATGCTGTAACCTTAAGCGGTGAGTTTGGTTGATTTTGCAACAGCTGGGTACTTTCGCATAACGTCTTTTGAGCCTGACGATAAAGCCCCAAGGCTTGTAAAGCTTGTGCTTGGTTTATGCGGTTACGAATTAATGCATTTTCATCGCCTATTTTGGCATAAATGTCAACTGCTTGTTGCCAAGTATTTAGGGCATCTTGAGCTTTGCTTTGAGCCAATTGCAGGCGACCTTGAATATCTAGGGCTTGGGCAAGGATTTGCGATCGCTCTTTTGTGTTTTGGGCGGTTTGTAATATGTTGAGGCTTTGGGCGATCGCACCTTCAGCCTCAGTTGATTGTCCAAGTTGCTGATAAGCTAATGATAGATTGCCCAGTGTCATCGCTTGTTTGAGTTGATCCCCTTTGGCTTTGAACGCAGAGATAGCCTGTTGCCAAGAAGTGACTGCATCAGCAAACCGTTGGGCTTCATAGAATTTTCTTCCCTGTTCCACCAAGTTTTGGGCATCGGGCAAGCTTTGAACAATGGAGGTTTCCGCAGTCATATGTGCGAAAGTGGGCAGCAATAACCCTGCGCCCAAGAACATAGCCAAAAACAGCAGTACACTTAAGAGGCGTTTGATTCTACGGAATCTAAATTTTTTTCTTGCCATGTTTTTGCCCTCACTCGTGCTGCGTCTTTCCTTTAAAATGAACAGTGCAGTTTGCGCTCATCAACCTCCTGGCTGCTGATTGAACGCACGGCAATCCGCTGTTTTCTGCCAGGAATTATGGGGCGTGACAGTGGATGCATTTGCTGTAAGTACCACGTTGCCATCAGCATCAATCACCCAACCTGTAGCTTCTACGATACGAGCTGGTGTTGGGCTAGTGGGATTTGTAGAAACTGCGGTCGTAGAGGGCTGATCGACTTCAGGGTTGAGAGTAATCAGATCTACCTGTACTGCATCAGTGCTGAGGGCATCGCCGGGATTGGGGGGCAAACCACCGCGTCCGGTGATGATAAATTCGCTTTGTGCTTGACTTCCACCTGCAGTACAGCCCTGTGCTACTTTGGTGTCAACTGGTACGGCTGGCAGGTTGACAAACCCGCGACTAAGGTCTACATCAGGTGTGTTAAGTTCTACAGTGCCGTTTGCGCCAAACTCTGAACTAGCATTGATCTCACTTATTTTTGGATCTTCAGATAGCTTGGTGCGCTCTTCTAGTCCATAAATGCCAGTAGCGTTGATTTCAATCTTACCTCCAGGACCATGTTCAGCATTAGCAACGATATCACTATTTTCATCGGGTACAGCGACGATGAATGGGGAATTGATTGTAATATTTCCGCCGCTACCGTTTTTGGCAGCCGTGGTAGCGATCGCACTATTGTTACGCATGAGGATGAAATCTTGTACATCTAACCTAATATCTCCGCCCCTGCCCGATGCTGTTGTACCTGCGAGTTTTCCTTGAGTGTCTAGTTTGATAGAGTTAGCATTCACTGTTAGTGAGCCTGCATTTCCTAACCCTGCACTGTTCACAGTTACTTCAGCTCTATTCTGGACAACCAACTGCCCAGTAGTAATTTTAATGCCTCCCCCTTGGGCTGTGGAGTTAGGCTCTGTGTTAGCAAATAGACCACTGGTAGCGCCTGTTTCTGTGATGTCGTTGGCAACACTTGGGTTGATAGGACTGGGAAATTTGGCTATGCGGTTGGAGTAATTCGGGTCGCTACCAGAGATACTTACCCGATCTGTGGCATTGATCAAGATATTACCTGCTTGCCCCTTACCAAATGTTGTAGTCACCAGTTGCCCGCCGTTGGTTGCCTCAAATGAACTGGCATTTACCCTGATGTTGCCAGCCTGCCCATCCCCTTTACTGCGGGCGCTCAAAGCTGCCCCGTCTGCAATCCGGAATGTCTGAGTATTAATGATAATGTCGCCTGCTCTGCCATTGGTAGTAGTACTGGTAAATAATCCACTAGGTAATCCATTACTGGGAACACTTCCTGAGATATCGACAACGTCAGCATCAACATAGATATTACCTGCGTTCCCCTGTCCCTGGGTACTGTCTTTGACTATAGCGCCGTCTGTCATTACTAAAGAACTAGCCTTGATGTAAAGGTCTCCCCCTGAACCTATCGCCCCTGGTATTACACCTAGGGTAATTCTGGTGGATTCCCCAGTATCAAAAGCAGTACTCCCTCCAGAGAGTAAGATTGCACCTTTAACATCTAAATTGATATTTCCCCCCTCTCCTTGCCCTAAGGTATCAGCCGACAGTGTACCGCCATCAGTTAAGGAGAACGACCCAGCTTTAATATTAATGCTACCACCATCGCCCACAGCCCCAGGACTCACACTGCTGACAATACCACCGAAGTATCCGATCTTCTTATTTATTCCAGCAATAGTGACAGCATCACGCACATCAATAGACACGTTACCAGCGTTCCCACGTCCAGGAGAAAGTTTGTTATGATACGAGGCTCCACGAACGAGGGTTTGGATGTTAGCGCCATCGGTTAAGGAAAGTGATCCAGCTTTGATATTAATGCTGCCACCATTGCCCACGGCTCCAGATTCTACAGTGCTGGAAACAAAACTAGATTGCCCAGTGCTATTCACCCCGTTAAAGGAGACAGGACCGCTGGCTTGAATTGTCACACTGCCCGCATCCCCTCTTCCAAAAGTGCTGCTATTTAGGAAAGCGCCATCAGTTAACGAGAGTGACCTAGTCGTGATGTTGATGTTGCCACCTTTACCTACAGCTCCATTTTGCACGGTGCTGTATGCCCCACTTCGATTAAAGGAGACGGTATCACGGGCATTGATATTTACACTGCCCGCATCTCCTTGTCCTGATGTACTGGCATTAAGCAGACCGCCATTGGTTATAAACAGTGACCCAGCCGTGATGTCGATGTTACCCCCCTTTCCTGCACCATAAGTGCTAGCACTAACCTCTCCCCCATCCCGAACTAACAACTCACGAGTGTTAATTGACAGGTCTCCTGCCGCTCCTGTTGCAGTTGCGAAAGCTTGAGTATTCAAGCTGCTTCTTAGATCTGATGTCCCCCCAATCACTTGCACAGAATCTGCTCTTACTGTAAGGTTTCCCCCCTTTAAAGGACCCCAGGTCCCTGCACTGACTTGTCCCCCATCCCGAACTAGCAACTCACGAGTGTTAATTGTCAAGTTTCCCGCCGCCCCGGTTGCAGTTGCGAAAGCGTTAGTATTCAAGCTGCTGACAGATAATGTCCCAATCCCAATCACTTGCACAGAATCTGCTGTTACTATCAGGTTCCCCCCTTCAAAGGACCCCAGGTTCCAGCACTGACTTGTGCTCCATCCTCAAGGCTCAACTTACTAGTGTTAATCGTCAGGTTTCCCGCTGCCCCGGTTGCAGCTTCCTCAGATGTAGCAATCAAGGCGCTAGCATCACCACTAAGAGAATTACCAGTAAGTTGCACAGAATCTGCATTGACAGTCAAATTGCCTGCATTTCCCGCACCAAAAGTTCTAGCACCGACAAACGCTCCATTCTGGGCGAGCAACTCACGAGTGTTAATTGTCAGATCTCCCGCCGCTCCTGTTGAGTTTTTGGAAGTTTCAGTCAATAAGCTGCTGCGAGACCGACCATTAGAAGATGCGCCAATCAATTGCACAGAGTCGGCTCTTACTGTAAGATTCCCTGCATTGCCTGCACCATAAGTGCTAGCGCTAACTTGTCCCCCATCCCGAACTAGCAACTCACGAGTGTTAATCCTCAGGTTTCCAGCCGCTCCTGTTGCGCTTGGGTAAGCATTAGCAAACAAGCCAGTGGGAAACTGGCTATCGGCAGAGATACCAATCAGTTGCACCGAATCCTGAGCATTGACAACTAGATTGCCTCCTTGTTCTGCTCCCAGAGTACTTGCTTCTATTTGTGAACCATTGGTGAGGGTAACGCGCCTACCCATCACTTGTATATCACCACCGCCAGCGCCACTGGCATCAACTGCCGCCTGTTGGGATAGTTGAATGTTCCCAAAGTTTTGCACAGTATCATAGCCCAAGGCAAAACCTTTGTTGATGGGGGTGAGGCTGACTAAACTGTTATGCCCCACACTGCCCAGTTCTATGCGTCCCCCAGCAGTCTTGAGCGTTGCCCCTTCTAAACTGACATCACCACCTACCAAAGCTAAGGTTTGATTCGGTTGCACCCATAGCCCAGATGTAGTATCAATCAGTTCAGATGTTGACCTTAACCCCTGTCCATCACCCTGCACCTGAATCGAACCTGGATTCGCCCCATATTGCAAACCCATGGGAACACTGATAGTTAGCAAGGGTGTAGATTGTGCAGCAATTGCACTAAACTGACTGCCATCTGCAAATTTTAAACTACTCGCCGTAGTTGCAACAAACGAGCCGCCAATGTTCAATGAGGCATTACGCCCAAAAACAATCCCATTCGGATTAATCAAAAACAAGTTAGCTGTGCCATTAGCGCGGATTAACCCATCAATATTAGAAACAGATCCGCCCGTTACCCGGCTGATGATATTCTGAATGCCCTGAGCATTATTGAAGAAAGCAGTACCGCCAGTAGGAACGGAAAACTCCCGAAAGCTGTGAAACAAGTTACCACCAGCTTGGGTTCCTCCTTCAATAGTTCTAATGTTGTCCTGTGTTATTACGCGAGAATTATTCGGTAGGGTGCCATCCGGGGTAATTTGGGCAAAAGCGCAATTTGCAGAGGCGATCGCTCCCCCAACGATTACGCAACTCGCCAGCGCCAATTGACTGCCCCAATTCTTCCAGCTAGTAATCATCTGGTAAACTTGCCTTGATAAAGAAACAGTTGTTAAACGGACTACAGCCTACTCTGGATACAGAATAGATGGGGAGAAAATCGTAGGATTGCCAGAGATAGTTACAAATGGTTACAATACAGCTTGTTTGGCTTACCTCAAGGCCGCTCTTTTCCAAAGGTTTCCAAAAAATAAACCCAAGATTTCTCTTGGGTTGAAATATAAATAGTTATTAATTTTTCAAATACTCAAGCAGTTTTCACAACCCCACCAAGTCTGCTTTAACGCTAACCACTGCTTGCGATCTGACTTTTCACGGTAAGTCCTTAACCAACGAAATTACGTTACTTTTTCCACAGGCTGATTATCAATAACTTTAAGCTATTGATAATAGCCAACGAAAAAACAAGGGCTGGAGAAAACGTCAAAATGACCTTTTCCACATAACGTGAAAAGTCAGGCTTGCGATTGCTTCAACGTAAAGACAGTCGCGCTGCACGGTTTCGGTTCTCTACGAGATTACGTTACACGCTCAACCGATGTGATCGAATCGTTAGGTAAGCCTACGTCAAAGTAAAGATTCGGATAATTTCCTACTCCTACCAGCCTAGACGTACCCGTGAAATTCTGACCTGTCCATAATCGCCATGTACCACGCTTAACTTTAGCTGAGGTAGTTAGGTCATTTGCGGTATCACCTACATTCCGGATACTAGTGTTTGTACCCACTAACAGCCCCCTAAAATTGTCGCCATTGTAAAGTTCTAAGTCCGCACCGCCTCTAATAGCACTAGCCTCGTCAGGGGAGAAATCTTCAAAATATACACTAGGGTCATTAATGTTCATACCGACTCCTTCATTAATATGCAAGTTGGTTTTTCAAGTAGTGTTATTGATTTGTGGGTAATGACGCTGACCTTCGATTAAATCAGGAAATTGCAAATGTAGACCATATTATTTTTTTCCTCGTTTACTCAATTAGTAGCTTTCAAGAAAAAATCCTAAAAATGCAATTAACTGTATGTATAAACCCACTTCAATAATATAAATCTTATGAAATTAACTTTACTATTACAAGGTTTCAAAACATATTGAAAATGCATAACTATATGACTTATGTTTTGATGAGCCAAACCTTAAAAATTCGAGGAACAAGAGGTTTTCTCTTACAAATTAAAGTACTGTAGTGTCTCTCGATAGTCCAAATGATGTAATTTGAAACTGAAGCTATGTTTGTTGGTTGTATATAGAGGATGGTGCCTTATCACAGCACAACCACTTGAAAAAGGCGCATTTATAACTGTTTGCTAGATTAATGCTAAGTTTTGTAAAATTTGTAAAATTCCAGGACTTTTGATACAGGAAAGTAAGCAGTACCCCACCTAGCACCCCTACGAGAACAGCTTAAAGACGGGGATATTTCAGAATCAATCACAGAGGATTAAGCCGCGTCTCGCCCCTTCCCTGCGGCTTCCCAACACTCCCAAAACCCCGCCTCAGACGACTTACTACACAATTACTCGCCCGTCCCATACCACCAACGCCCGCTCGCGCTAGTCTCGCCCGCCTATCACGTACTGGGGAGTGGGGCATTGGTGTCAACTTAAGCTAAAACCCTTCTAAAATCTCGTTTCCAGGTGGAACCTGGAAATACCGTTGAAGCAATTCTGCCGCTGTTAAGACAGGCAGAGAGAGCCGCCAGTAGGCATTCCCAGCCTGAGGCTGGGAACAAGGCAATCTCTAAAAGCTTGTTCTATGCTGGTTTTCACCTTAAGTTGACAGGTATGGGAGTCGGAGTGCGATCGCACTCCAAAATTTACGGAGGAAGGTGAAGCTTTGTGAAGAAATGGCGAGTCTTGTGTAAAACCTGTATTGCTGAAGCCGAAAGAATGTAGCGAATTGAAAGCAGTTAATTGAAAACTTTGATACTAAATGGAGATTGTTATGCCAACTTTAAAATATACTTTTGAGGAGTACAATATCACTACAGCAACGGTTGCAGAAAAACTCGCGCAATATTGGCGTAAGCGACTGGATGCAGAGTGTCCAGAACAAAGTGTGGCTTCTAAGGAAAGTATTATTCGCTGGCTTTTGGGAACCTATGTAGAGCGGTTTGATCTGTTTGACTCTAAGGATCTGGATATCGCTGTTCAAGTGATGGAATATCGCTATCGTATTTTACATCAACGCTACTTAGGGAAGGAGCGAGAAGATGCTTATCGTAACCTGATAATTCGCTTAGGGAGTGCAGTGACACATCGAAATAAAATTCAGACTTGGGTAGCCATGAGTCGCGAGCACCAGCGTACAATGCTAGATGTATTGCAAGAAGTACTCCAAGAAATATTGCAAAGTGATAGTTATATACAACAACAAATAACTTGTATCTCTAAATTGACAACAGATACACAACTACGGAATGTCCTACTATTTGCCAGTTTAGAAGAGTATTGCTTGAGACCAACACGCAATCTAGCTCTACTGGTTTATCACTTTGTTAAGTACTTGTATCACACTCAACACAACAGCTTAACCCAAGTGTCCAGAAATAACTTAAGTTAGGCTAGTACCGCAAGGCGGAAGTCAAAAGTCAAAAGTCAAAAGTCAAAAGTATTATGGAATGAGCTTTTTAGGGATTTTAAATGGTTGCCCTATTTACGCCGCTCTGTACTAGTTTCAGAGTTATACAAGGAAAGCTTCTTATGACACTAACTCTAACTTTACCGAACAAAAGCAAATTTGATTAGCGGGATTTGTAAACTATAGTTGGAAAATTTTTACCGAAAATTTGGGTCTAAAGCTCCGTCCTTCGTTTGACGGCTTTATATATTCTTAAGAAGGTTTGGGCGCACTGCACTTAGTTGGAGTTTGCCAAGAACTATGGGGTGTGACAGTGGGTGCATTCGCTGTGAGAATTATATCGCCGTTGGCATCAATCACCCAACCAGTAGCTTCTACAATTGGAGGTGGTGTAGGGCTAGTGGGAGTTGTGGAAACTGCTGTAGTAGAGCGTTTATCCACTTCAGAGTTGAGAGTTATCAAATCTACTTGAACTGCATCAGTGCTGAGGGCTTCACCCGGATTAGGAGGCAAGCCGCCGCGTGCGGTGATGATAAAACTGCTTTGTGCTTGAGCGCCACCCGCAGTACAGCCCTGTGCTACTTGGGTATCAACTGGTACGGCTGGTAAGTTGACTAATCCACTGTTGGGGTCAACATCTGGGGTGTTGACTGTTACAGTGCCGTTTAAAGTCGAACTTGTCTGGGAAATTGCTGTGATGTCATTTGTTGGTAGCAGTTGAGGCTCTAAGTTAGTTCCTAGCAGCCTCACCAAGTCTTCACGAGTACGCACTGTCATACCATAAATGCCAGTAGCGTTAATTGTGACTCTCCCACCACTGCCACTATACGCATTCGCAGTGATGTCACTATTTTCCCTTGCTCCGGCAACGATGAAGCCATTTGGAGCATTGATGGTGATATTGCCACCATCACCACCAGCTTGTGCCGTGCCTGCGGTAGTGGAAATTTGAGCGCCACGACGCAGAAAGAGTAAATCAGTTTGTAAGTTGATGTCGCCACCGTTACCCAATCCAGATTGGGCGTCGAGTGTGCCACCGTTGTCTAAGGTAACTCTAGGTGAGGTGACGGTAATATCTCCAGCAGTCCCCGTCGTACTTTGGGAGTAAACGTACAAGCCGCTGTTAAAGTTAGAACTCTTGCCAGAAATGGTGACATTAGCACCAGCATTAACTTTAATTGTCCCTGCATTCCCTTGTCCAAGGGTTTCAGCAGTAAGTAGACCGCCATCTCGCAATGAGAATGAACCAGAATCGATAGTAATGTTACCCCCATTGCCTTGGATCCCAGTTCCCACCTTGCTGCGGATCCCACTGGGAAAACCATTTTTCTCCCCAGTAATATCAACAGAGCCACTAACTTTAACATTGACATTCCCCGCATCCCCCCTTCCTGCTGGCTGGGTATCAGATGCTTCACGAGTAAAGGTGTTCAGTACAGCGCCATCTTTTAATGACAGGGTTGCAGCATTGATGTCGATATTGCCACCCTTACCTACACCCCCTGCTTCCACCGTGCTAAAGATGGTAGCATCTGTAAGGGAAACACCATCAAGTGCATTCACTGTCACATTCCCAGCATTGCCTTGCCCATAGGTGCTAGCTAGCAGTTGAGCGCCATTGGTAAGAGAAAGTTGAAGTGTTGTAATTTGAATATTGCCCCCATTGCCTTTGATCGCATTACGTTGTTCCGGGCTATCATAAACATTTCCTACAGTACTAAAAATACCAGTGACAAAAGATTGACCATTACTATTTGTGTAACTACCATCTAAGGAAACACTATTGGTCGCATTGATAATTACATTCCCAGCATCGCCTTGCCCAAGGGTGCTAGCCACCAATGCAGCACCATTGGTAAGAGAAAGTTGAGGTGTTGTAATTTGAATATTGCCCCCATTGCCTTTGATCGCATTACGTTGTTCCGGGCTATCAAACCTATCTCCTACACTACTAAAGATAATACTTCCGCTACCATCTAAGGAAACACTATTGGTCGCATTGATAATTACATTCCCAACATCGCCTTGCCCAAAAGTGCCTGCCGCCAGTTGAGCACCATTGGTAAGAGAAAGTTGAGGTGTTGTAATTTGAATATTGCCCCCATTGCCTTTGATCGCATTACGTTGTTCCGGGGTATCAGAACGAGTTCCTACAGTACTAAAGATAGTACTTCTACCATCTAAAGAAACACTATTGGTCGCATTGATAATTACATTCCCTACATTGCCTTGCCCAAAGGTAATAGCTGCCAATTGAGCACGATTGGTAAGAGAAAGGGAATTAGAAGATAAAGTAATATTTCCACCATTGCCTATTCCTTGCTGTTCAACATTATTGGTGATACTACCTCGATCAATCTTTATATCTCCAGTAGCATTAAGCGTAATATCGCCAGCCTTTGCCCCAACAGACCCTAAACTCGGTGCAATACCAGCAATCAAACTACTGCCACCTGTAATGTTTAGATTACTAGCATTGACAGTAATGCTGCCGCCACCACCAGCCCAGACATTTACATTAGCTCCATTGATTAGAGATACCGATGTCCTGGTACTTTCAGTAGGAAAACTCAAGCTGATATTATTACCGTCTACACCAAGTTCTACTGTACCAGAAGTAGCCAATCCTCCTAATTCAACTAGACCACCGTAGGCTCTTAATCTTCCGCTATCGATCGTTATATCACCACCTACCAACAGCAAATTCTTACCATCTGGAACACGTAATCCAGACGTATTTACACCTGTTGGTGCAACTCCTGCTGGTGCTGTTGAACTGTTTTGAATCGATGCACCAGCAACTATTTGATTGAATAACAATGCCGATGGATTGATTGTCAGCAATGGTGAGGGTGCTTCTGGATTGGTAGCGCTGAAAAAACCTTGAGTTCCAAATTGAATTGCATTTGCTGTCGTTCCCACAAACGAACCACCGACATTTAAACTGGCATCTTTACCAAAAATAATCCCGTTGGGATTAATCAGAAACAGGTTGGCGGTGCCGTTAGCTCGAAGTGTGCCTTCAATATTAGAAATAGACTTACCCGTTACCCGGCTAATAATGTTCTGAATATCAAGAGCATTGTTAAAGTAAGCTGTACTCCCATTAGGTACGGAAAACTGTTCAAAACTGTGGAACAGATTGCTTCCTGCTTGGGTTCCACCTTCAATAATTCTGATATTGCCCTGTGTTGTAACGCGAGAATTATTAGGTAGAGTAGCGTCGGGGGTAATTTGGGCAGAAGCGCAATGGAGAGAGGAGGCGTATGCACCACCAATCGCTAACCAACTCGCTAGCGCCAATTTCCAGTTCCAACGCCGCCAGCATACAGTCATTCCAGACATAGCACCCTTATTAGAAGTAGTCATTTACTTCTCAACCAGCTATCGTATTGACCCTACCAAACATTACAACTAATCGCTACACTTTCCAAGTGCCTAATTCAATCAACAACCTTACAAGTCCGCAATCAGCCTTGCCTTCCTCAAAAAGAATTGCAGTACAGTCTCTTCTTTGGAAATAATATCAGCTGTGCCCTCCATCCCCAATTGGACAGAACACTGTTTTTTGCCTTGATGTAAAGATAGGCTTTCTGGCTCAATTGTGACCTCATAGAAAGCACCGACACCAACTGCCTTTTGACTTGTACCTGTTGTCGGGGCAGCTGCAGTCGCACCATTGGCTTGAGGGACGAAAGCATCTGGGGAAATCGTTTTGACGTGACCTTTAAGAGTGCCGTAATCTGGATAAGGACAGGCAGAAACCCGCAAAAGTACTTTTTGACCTTCTTTCAACTTGCTTTTTTCCTCAGATGCCACCGCTGCCTTGACTACCAAGGGAGCATCACTAGGGACAATTTGGGCTATTTCCTCTCCTGGGCGCACAGTTTGACCAGGATTTCGCAGGTTCAGCTTAGAGATTATACCATCAGCTGTGGCAGTAATAGCGGTTTGGCTAAGGTCAATTTTCACTTGTTGGAGTTCACGGATGTCGCGCTCAATTGTTTGCTGAATTTCAATTTGTTGCTGGATGAGGGCTTTGCGTTGTTTGTCTAAAGAAGCTTCGTTGGCTTTAAGGCTGGCTTTTTCTTGGGCAATGCGTGAGGAGGCGATCGCCACTTCTGCGTTACTAGGATTAAGGGCAGAAGAAGCACGTTGCCTTCTAGCAACAGCTGCCGAGATTGCTTGTTGTAGCCGCGAAATTGTTTGTTTTTGCGCCTCAATCGCTGCTTTTTGCCCCTCTACTGCTTGTTCTTGCTGGTCAACAGCCAGTTGTGCTTCCTCAAATTGATCCTGAGAAAGCGCTCCTTGTTTGGCTACCTTTTGATATCGGTTTCGCTTTGACTCGGCGGCTGCTAAGGTGGCAACTGTTGCCCCTAAGTTCGCTTGAGTTGATTTTAACTCTGCAAAGGCTTTTTGCAATTCCTTCTCGGCTATCCTGACGTTCGCCTCGGCTTCTTCGACATCAGCAGCGCTAGTCATTTTTTTATCTTGATATTCGCGACTGCGACCACTCAATTCAGCTTCAGCGGCAGCGACAAGGCGGTTATTGCGGTCAGTTTCGGCTGTTATTTGGCTATTCGTGGCACTAATTTGGGCGTTGAGTTGAACCAGTTGTAACCGAGACTGCTGGATGTTGCTTTGCAGTTGGCTCTTTTTGGTTTGAAGGCGACTGGCGTCGATAGTGGCAATCACATCTCCTTTTTTGACAACTTGATTTTCTTTAACCGAGACGCGCATCACTGGACCTTCTGTTGCAGCTTGAACAATCCGCAATTCACCAGCAGGACGGATGTTCGCTTGTGCTTTAACGGTGACTTTATATTTAGTTACAGAAGCAACAGCAAGAGCAAGAGCCACAGCAGTTAGCATAACCAGTCCACCAAAAGTAGTCCAACGACTAATTGGTGGTAGAAATTCGTTTTCTTCAATAATTGGAAGAGAGTCTGGTGAGTTGAAGTGACTAAGCATATTAAAACAGTGAACAGTGAACAGTGACCAGTGAACAGTACCAGCCGCAGTGACCAAAAAACTGATAATTGATAATCCGGGTACATGCTCACTGCAAAAGATAATTTTATTTTCTGATTGCAGGAGATTTGCCGTTAGATTCAGATTTGGGGGAGGATTTCACCAGCAAACCATTCGTTGATAAGGCAAAGTCGTCTAAAAAGTCTAAGTGGTCACCAGGAACAAGCCGCAGCTCCTGTGGAGTGCCAGAGATTTTCAAACGCCCTTCCTCAAGCAGTACAATCCAATCAGCTCGCTGGATCACTTTTGGGCGGTGGCTAATCATAATTGTGGTTTTACCCTGTCGATAATACAGCAGTTTATCTAGTACTTGAGCTTCACTCACCGGGTCAAGAGCGCCAGTGGATTCATCTAATATAAGTATCGGCGGCTCAGTCGCTATAGCTCTAGCTATAGCTAATCTCTGCCGTTGTCCACCAGAGAGATTCGCGCCAAATTCTCCTAAGACAGTTTGATACTTGTCCGGCAGTTTACTGATAAATTCGTCTGCACCTGCTATCTGACAAGCCCTCACAATTTGTTCAAAACTGATGTGGGGATAGCTGAAGCGGAAGTTGTCAATAATTGAGCGGCTCCAGAAATGAGGTTCTTGAGGTACTAGAACCACCTGCTGTCGCAGACATTCCAAGGAGAGGTCTTGCTGATTATAGATGCCGTAGCGGATATTACCAGATTGCAGGGAATATAAACCAGCAATCATTTTGGCGAGGGTACTTTTGCCACAGCCAGATTTACCAATCAGGGCAGTCACTTGACCGCCAGGTATAGTGAGGGAAAAATCTTGCAGGAGGTCAACTCTACCTGCGTGGTGGAAGTTGAGGCAAGTGGAGGTAATATCTGCATCACCAGGAATTTCTGCTATGGGCTTTTTGAAGTCGTTTTCATCTTCTGGCGTAGCGTCAATCACCTCTGTCAAGCGTTGGATGACAATCTGAGCAGTGATAAACTCATCAACTAACCCGATGACTGAACCGAGAAAGCCGAGAAAGTTGCCACTCAGTCCACTATACGCCATCAGCTGACCGATAGTTAAGGTGCGATTAATTACTAAGTAGCTACCTAACCAAAGTAAGGCAATACTAGTGAAACTGGAAAGAATACCGGTGATTGTACCGCTGTAAAGCCCCAGCTTCATGGTACTCCAGCCCAAGTTAGCAAGACGACCAAAATTGCTCTGATACTCTTGCCAAGCTTGGGGGGTGGCTTGGGTAGTTTTTAGCACCTGGACACCGCGAAAAGTTTCGACTAGAAAGCCTTGGTTTTCTGTGCCTAAGACAATCTGGTTGCGGGTTTTCTGGCGCAAAGCAGGGAGAAAAAGCAGGTTGACTCCTGTGACGATGACAAAGGCGGCGAGGGAAGCCAGAGTAAGTGTCCAACTATAGAAGAGCATCAAGCCCAAGGAAACCACGGCAATAAAAAATTGGCTGGGTAAACCGAGGACAATTTGGGAAACTAAGGCATTAATGGCATGAACATCGGCAATGCGACTGACGACTTCTCCACTGCGCCGTCCTTCAAAATATGAGAGGGGCAAGTGTAGGAGTTTTCGCCCGTATTCTAGGATGAGTCCTAATTGCAGCCGCTGACCAAAGTGACCAATCAGGTGAGATTGTACTAAACCAATGGCACTTCTAAATAAGTTCATGGCAATGACCCCAATTGCCACTGTCGTTAGCAGTTGGGTATCTCCCCGCACCAGCACGTCATCGGTGAGGAGTTGCATCATCAACGGGGAGGCGAGGGAGAGGAGACCGATCGCGATATTGATGCCAATTGCTTGGGCGAGAATGAAGCGATAGGGCCAAACCCGCACCAGATAACGCCCAAAGCCGCCAACTTTATCTGATGGTTGTTGATAAAAGCGACTGTCATCTGGCTCTAACAACAGCATCACGCCATTGCCCCAACCCGCCATTAACTCGGAGCGCGTGAGATAGCGAATGCCCACGCCTGGGTCAGCAAGTGCATATTTTTTCCCCTTTTGCCCGTACAAAACAACCCAGTGATAGCCTTTCCAATGTATGATGGCAGGCAGGGAAATTTTGTGTAAAGAGTCAAGCAGTTGCGGGGAAGCTTTGACTTGACGGGCATTGAATCCTAATGCTTCTGCTCCCCGTCTCAACCCCAGCAGGGACGTTCCTCGTGAACCAGTACCAACTGCTTCCCGCACCCGACTGATGGCAAAGGTGCGTTTGTAGTGTTTGGCAACGGTGGCAATGCAGGCAGCACCACAGTCTTCTTCACTGTGTTGTAAAACAATTTGGTATTTCATCTTCAAGACCTGCACCAGTGAATCGTTTGCTATTGAGATACAGTGTGAATCGTTACATTGAAAGCCAACAAAAAATAGGGGCAAGGCATGTTTCGCCCCTATGAACTTGTCTTAGGAATCCTAAGAAATGACACCAAATTGATAAAAGTGCTAGGCAATTTAACCAACTCGTCTTATGGATGAAATGGTGTTATCAAGCCCAAAGGGAAGAGTGGGATACTCTCCTGGTTCAAGTGTTATGACTCGGTTTGGATTACTACGAGGATCGTCGTTGGCAAACCTCCATTTACCCGTATTGATTTTAATTGAGCTAATCTGGTTATCCAGCCCTGGAAGTAACTTTCCTGGACTAACATTGAATTCCCCTATCAAATTCCGAAAGCCAGGGTCTTTGTAGACTTGCAAAGCATATTTACCGCCTTGAAGATTAGCAGCAACCTCATCGTTTATTTCCTTAACAGCAAGATCTGCATCGAGTTTTTTGAGGTATTCTTTAGTGTTTAACATTGTCGTTTTCCTTGATTTCTAGGTTGATGTTGTCACTAAAACTCTAGTGTTTGGCAACCGTGGCAATGCAGGCAGCACCGCAGTTGGTCTAATCAGCTTGTTTGATCAGACTCCTCAGCGTTTAGCTTCATGTGCTGCGTCAGGAGGTGTAGTCAACTCTTATGTCGCCAGTGACAAATACACCGTCTTTATCATCTCTAAAGTCGATTACGTAATTGCCTCCCCGTATGTCAGTCCATGTAGTAGTATCTTTACCAACACTGACTATTTTTCCATTTGAATTATTAGTTTTTACATTTCTAATAATTGCACCGAAGGATGGGTTATCCGTAGCCGATTTGGTGTTGGAAGTGAGTTTGATTGTTCCACCGGGTTGCACATAGAACTCTCGTGTGGTGAGGAAGGTATCAAACTTAATAGTGGACTCGAAACTACCACCTCCTTCAACAACGGCAGCTTCTGCCGCAGTTAATTCGGTGAATAGTTGTTCCTGCTGAAAGTCTTTCATCTTTTTTCTCCTAATTAAGTGTGAATTGTTCTATGTCGTTCCTTAAAACTAAAACCATCTAGTTCTGTTGTTGATTTTTGGAAAGGTACGTTTCTTGCATCTTTCAAAACAATCAACAACAAATGTGTTATGTCTCGCTTTGTTGGAGAGAAAGCGATCAAGGGGAAAGTCTTGAGCGCTGTAAATGTTCTACTGATCTAATCAGTTTGTTTGAATAGTTCCCTATTCGGACAGAGTGTAAATTCTTTGATTGCAAACTCACAAAAAATAGGGGCGAGGCGTGTTTCGCCCCTACTAGCAAGAGAGCATATAACTCAGCCAAGGTTGATGTTTAATCCAACGCTATGGGACTTAGACAAAAAACACTCATAAAAAAGCCTCAAATCTATATATAGAAAGACTTTGACATCATTCGCTTAGTTTGTTGATATATCTAGGTTTGAGCCATTTTTGAGCATTTGGTGTATTTCCCTTACCCTGTATGGTTTTGAGGCTTGTTTTTCCCTCAAAAATGTTTAAGTCCCCCTAACCCTCCTAATTGAGGATAATGAGTCGTTCGCCAAGCCAAAATCTGTGGCAGTATTGTATACCCCTGGACCTAAAGGATTCTTACGTGACCCTGTACCCTGCGAATACTCTTTATCGGAAAACAGCTCCCATTTTCCTTCACGAATGATGATAGATGAGGTTCTGTCGTTGAAGCCTTGGAAGGGACCGTTGCGAAGGTCACGATCGTTTCCGAAAATATCCTGCCTATCGCCGGATAAATATGCGTCTTCATACAAAGTAACAGGTGCAGCACCACCACTACAAGTAGCAGCAACCTCATCGTTAAGTTCCTGGAAGGCAGGAGTTGCTTCAAATTCGGCAGTTAATTCGCTGAACAGTTGTTCATGCTGATTGTCTTTCATCTTTTTTCTCCTAATTAAGTGTGAATTGTTCTGTGTTGTTCCTTGAGGAACTACAGTTTTTGTTTGCAAGCACAAAACTTGTTGTTTTGAGTTGCTACCTATTACTCGGAGAGTTATGTCTGTGTTTTACGCAAGGCATTAGTTCTTGTAATATTCCTTCACAAAACTAATAGCAAAGATGCGTCCTTCGTGTTTGGCAACAGTGGCAAGGCAGGCTGCACCACAGTTGGTCTAATCAGTTTGTTTAATCAGATGAGAGAACTAAACGAGGACTCTGGAAGCAGGAATATCGCTGCGTCTTAGAGAACTAATCGAGTCGTTTCGAATCCCTCGTTGTTGTAACTGGGATAAATTGTATTCTCCAGGTCGAAGTGTTACAGGAGCACCTTGGTTGTTTATGTCTGGATAAAACACCCATGATTTATCCCCTGTAATCTTAATAGATGAGGTTTCGTCGTTGAAATTGTAAATGCGCAGGTCGTCAGTACCTTCATAAAACGTCAGCCTTCGCCCTGAATCTCCTTGATTAAATCCATCATTCTCGTATAAATATGCAACACCTCCGCTACAGGTAGCAGCAACTTCATTGTTAAGTTCCTGAAACAGTTGTTCATTCTGAGCTTCTTTCATCTTCTTTCTCCTTGTACAGTGTAAGATTTTATGTTGTCAATTGCCAAAGGGTTTGTAATTAGTGACTAAATAGTTGTCACTTCAACAAACTATTTATTAGTGAGTTGTAATTAACTTTTTCTTCGCTAATCACACTTCTATATTCTGAAATTAAATCTAGTATGGCAAGGGTTTTAAATTTGTTATTTATGCATAAGTCAATGAGTTATGTTTTTATTTTTAAAATCTTTTCTGTTCAAAAAACAAGGTACTTTTGTCTTCCAAATTAAAGTACAGTAATGCGCTCTCACTACTGCGAATCATGCAATTTCAAACTGAGGCTATATATCTGGTTGGAGATGGTGCTTGAGCGCCGGTACAGCACCAACGCCTGAAAAACCAGACTTCTGACCGTTCACCAATTAGTGTGAAATATTGTAACGAGTTGTGGAATTCCAGGACTTTTGATTCCGATAAGTAGACAGAGGTTCGTTGCGAAGCATTCAGACGAACTTCCAACACCCCCAAGTTTTACAAAGAGGAATCGCTGTGGAAAATCAGAGTCTTTACCTAACACCTTTTCAGCGCAAGTTTCTGCTTAAGAGTCTAGAAACCGACTTACGCCCAGAATATCGCCGTCGCATTGAAATTATGCTGCTTGCAGATGCAGGTCAATCTCAGACTCAAATCTGTGAAGCTTTGGGATGCGCTCAAGAAACTGCACGGTATTGGATTGTTATGGCACAAACAGGTAACGCTCATAACTGGGGCGATCGCCCGATGGGACGCCCTAAGACTGTGAATGAGCAATATCTTGCTCGCTTGAAAGAACTGGTGAGCCATAGTCCGCGTGAATATGGCTATTCATTTCAACGCTGGACAGCGCAATGGTTAAGCAAACATCTGGCGAAAGAACTGGCGATGCAGGTTAGCAGTTGCCACATCAACCGTTTGCTTAAGGAAATGGGGCTTTCCACTCGACTGAAAGACAACGCAACTGAGAAACAAACTTCAAGCCAACAAAATTCCAGCATTAGAATTCAAGATTTGCCACCAGGTCATTGCTACAGCCAAGAAAACCCCCGTCACGGACTGCCGTCATCTTCTACATCGCCTGATGTTTTTTGGCAATTCAGTTTGAGAAAGACCAGTAATTAGTTCTGCTTTTTAAAGCCATGATTCAGAAGATATAATCGCTCAAAATACGTTGTTTTGAGAAAAAAAGAATTGTTCGATACTAGACTTCTTGCAAAAGTCGAAAAAAAGAATAATTAACCACAGATGGACACAGATGGACACAGATGGAATCAAAGAGATGCAATCTTGTCAACTGAATTTCCGGCGTTGCTGAATTTGGTAATGAATTATGGTTGTAGCGCGATGTTCAATTTGCTGCAATCTCTGTAGAGACGTTGCATGCAACGTCTCTACATCAATGAGAATTTTGAAATTCATACCAAATCCTGATCTAATACCCCCTTTATAATTTAGTCCGCGTAGGCGGACTTTGTTTGTGTAGCCGCGATTTCTAATCGCCTGGGCTAAAAGGTGGTTATAAAAGCGGATTTGGTATCATATCTTGATTCAGCAACGCCAAATTTCCCGTTAGCGCAAAGCGTGCCGCAGACATATGTGCGGCATACACTTTGCGCTCAGTTCTCTGGGCGCGCAAAACTTGCCTATGGCAGGGAATGCCACGGCTACGCGAACAGGGTTTCTCTGCGTCAACATCCTTTGGGGTCATTCTTCGCTGCAAAGTTCAGCATTCTGTGTTTTTCTGAGTTTTTTAAACTTTTCCGTAATCAAAATAAAAGAAATTTTTTCTAACTATTTTTTCTAACTCTTCAATACTTTTTTATACTACGTACAAAATCAAAAGAATTCTTATTTAAGCGATCACTGAGTACTCAAAAATATTCCTTTTGGTACTGTTAAAATACTTCTTAAGCCATATTTATTATAATAATCTGAATTTCTCCACAGAATTTACACCATTTAACCCTGTCTTCTCGCTATAGTCATTTTCAGTGTTAATGCAATTACAGTTAAGCTGTCACGTTGATCAGAACTTATGAATCTAGTTCCATAAACAGGACACTTTCCAGTAACATAGTTCTGTGTTGTTTTGGAGTCACAACTTGGAACCATAGCTTTTGACTTGCTTTTTCAAACACTCACCCGCTCATCTCACTGCTCTAAAGTACAGTACTGGTAACGACTTATGACGCGCTCTCCAAAGTCAGGAAATGAACAGGAGCCTTCTAACCGTCGTCTGTGGCTTCTCCTCTTAGGACGTACTAGTCTTGCTCTGGGAGTGATTTTGCTAGCTGGAATTGCAGGTGGTGTTTGGTGGGCTAGGAACTATGTTTATAAAGATTTAGCACCATTGGTGGAGAACAATCTTCAGCAGTTGCTTGGAAGACCAGTAAAATTAGGGGCAGTTGAGCGATTTTCGCTTTCTAGTTTGAGATTCGGAGCGTTATCGGTACCAGCAACCGCCAATGATCCAGACAGAGTTGCAGCAAAAGCTGTGGACGTACAGTTTTCCCCTTTGCGGCTCCTTTTTAACCGGACATTGGCATTAAATGTTACTCTAGTTCAGCCTGATGTGTATCTTGAACAAGATAAACAGGGACGCTGGGTAACAACTCAACTGAAGACGGGAGAAGGAAAAGGTTTTATTCAAACTGAGCTGCAGACAATACGGCTTCAGAATGGAGATGTGGTGTTGGTGCCAAATCCGACACCAAATAAACCCAAAGGTTCAGTTGCGTTAGATCAGGTAAATGGTACAGCGCGAATTCTGTCTCAAAATCAAGGAATTAGCTATGATCTCGGTGCTCAACCAACCACGGGAGGAACAGTCAAAATAGTTGGTGAGACACAACTGAAAACACTACAAACTAACGTCAAGCTGCAAGCGCAAAATCTGGAAGCAGCCAATGTTAGTCGATTAATTGAGCTACCAATTGCTTTGCAATCAGGTCGTGTAGATGCTGACTTAGCGGTTCAATTACAGCCTGATCAGCAACAAGCCAATCAGCAGGAAATTGCGATTAATGGAACGGCGATCGCCAATCAAGTCACTGCTCAAATTCAAAACGTTCCCCAAAAGTTTATCAATTCCAATGGCAGATTAACGTTCCAAGGTCAGACAGTTGGTCTAGAAAATCTGAGTACGAACTATGGCACAGTTCCCGTTCTGGCAAATGGAGGTCTCAATCTCCAAACAGGTTACAATATTTCTGCTCAGGTAAAGGCGGTCAGTGCCAAAAATCTTTTAGACACGCTGAATGCGAAATTGCCAGTTCCGGTTGCTGGAGAAGTACAATCAAAAATTCAGTTGCAAGGACCAATTCAACAACCCATTCTCAGCGGAACCGCAAGCAACATCAAACCTGTTCAAGTTGACCGCGTTTTATTCAATGGTCTTAGCACTGGCTTTCGGTTAAGTCTATCTAAAGCCGGATCTCAAGTAGCCGTTTCTAACCTGCAATTGATCCCAGCAGCAGGTGGGCAAATTACAGGGAACGGTCAAATTCAACTCGGATCTAAACCTCAACAAGGTGGAGTGAAGTTTAATCTCCAAGCCGAAGGTGTGTCAGCAGATGCACTTGCTAGTGCTTACGGCTTGACTCTCCCCACAAGTATTGGGAATGTGTCAGCTAAAGCCGAAGTTTCTGGTTCACCCGGAGGCGGGACACAGCCATTGACGCTTAACATATCTAGCGTTCAAGCGACACCACCCGCAGGAGGACAAATCACAGCAAACGGTCGAGTTCAACTTGTCCCCCAAGGTAACGTTGCGTTAAATGTTCAAGCTCAAGGTATACCAGCAAATGCGATCGCCCAAGGTTACGGCGTTTCAGTTCCCGTGAATCTTGGTGGTGTATCCGCTAACGCCACAGTCTCTGGAAAACTCGGTGCGCAGCCTTTAACAGTCAATGTTGCCAGAGTTCAGGCGACTCCAGAAGTAGGAGGACAAATCACGGCAAACGGTCAACTTCAGCTTGCACCCAAAGGTAGAGTTTCATTTAATGTGCAAGCTCAGAATTTACCAGGCGATGCTATTGCCAAAGCTTACAAGACTTCACCTCCCATCACAATTGGTAATGTATCGGCAAACGCCAGGATTTTTGGCTCACTTGGCAATTTGCAAACAGTCGCGCAGGTTTCAGCACCTACAGCAACTTATCCCACGAGTGGACAAGTTGTTGTCAATCAACAAGGTAATAGTGTTCTGTTCCAAGATGCTGTTGTCAAAGTAGCAGGTAGTACAATCAGGGGGAGAGGTCAACTTGCCCAAGGTCGCTGGCAAGCTTTTGTTAATGCCGATCAACTACAATTGAGCCGTTTTGCACAGGTACCACCCCAGCTTCAAGCGGGAGTCTTAAGCAGTCAGTTGAATTTATCGGGAACCACTGCTTCCTTCCAACCGTCAACCATTCAAGCTTCAGGACAGGCAAGTCTGCGTAATGTGGCAGGAGGTACAGTTAACGTTAGGAATATTAGCCTTGATAATGGTCGCTGGCAAGCCCTTGCTAATGTTTCCCAAGTTCAACTCAACCGTTTTTCACAACAACTGCAAGGACGACTCAATAGCAACTTGCAGTTAGCAGGAACAACCGAATCTTTTGCGCTTTCCAATATTCGCGCCGCCGGACAAGTCGGCTTATCACAAGGGTTATCACTGCTTGCACAACCAATCACAGCACAAGTTCAGTGGAATGGGCAACAGATTATTCTGCAAAACGCAACTTCCCCCGGACTGAGTGCTAACGGTGTTGTTGCAGTCCAAGTCCCAGAAACGGGCACACCTCAAGTCAGTGGTTTTAATCTCAATGTGCAAGCACGCAATTATAACCTGCAAAAAGCGAGTTCCAATCTTCCTGGTAACATAGCGTTAGCGGGGCGACTTAATTTCACAGGACAACTTACAGGTACGCCAACGACTCCTAATGCTGTGGGAAACATCCGGCTAGAGAATTTGAATGTCAGTGGTTTGGCGTTTGACCCGGTATTAGCTGGGAATGTAAAATATCAGGGCGGGCAAGGTGGACAACTGCAACTTAGCGGTAGACAAGACCAAATTGCAGTTAATATTGATGCAAACAATCGCCCAAGTTCATTTTTGTTCCGACGTGATGGGGCAGTTGCCACTGGCAGAACAGAAGGAGAAAACTTGCTCGTCAACGTGCGAGATTTTCCTGTAGCTCTTCTGAGTGGCTTTGTTCCTAATAATACGCTAAAACCTCTTGCAGGGCAAGCATCGGGCGATTTAGTCGTTAATCTGAATAACTATGCAGCTGCTGGAGAGGTGGCGATCGCCAAACCTCGCGTTGGTAGAGTCACAGCAGATGAATTTCGAGGTAACATTAGTTATGCCGATGGTGCTGCTAGCTTAACGAATGGTCAATTGCGGATAGCAGAAAGCAGCATCGCCCTGAGTGGAAATGTGCAAACAGGAAACAACCCGCAATTTCAATTCCAAGCTAATTTTGACCAAACCAGAATCGACAGACTTCTACAAGCATTCAATGTCTTTGATTTTGGGGATTTTGGTGGAGGGTTGCAGGGTCCGGATTTGGCAGGAGCAGAGGTACTTCAAACTCAGCCTCGGAGTTTGCCAAACGCAGATTTGCTAACACAGCTTAAGTATTTCTCACAAATTGCAGCCCGAGTCGTAGAAGAACAAGCACAGCCAAAAAAACCAACAACTTTACCCACACTAGCAGAATTACAGGGCGCTTTGAGCGGAGGAATTGAAGTGGCTGGCTCATTACAGTCAGGGTTAAATGCCAGCTTTAATTTTCAGGGCAATAACTGGCAATGGGGTAAATACTCGATTAATGATGTCATAGCTAGAGGCACTTTTGCAGATGGTGTTGTGACACTGTTACCCTTGCGTGTGGATTTGAATCCAGGCTCCCTGGCATTTACAGGACAGTTAGGAACTGAACAACTGTCTGGACAGTTGCGCGTGGCAAGTTTACCTTTATCACTTCTACAGCCTTTTATAGAAAGATATCCAGTCGATGTCACAGGGAATGTGAATGCTGTCGCTACCCTAGGTGGTGATTTAAAAGACCCCAGAGCGATCGGGGAACTGACGCTGGTGGATGGTACTATCAACAAACAAGCAGTGCAGACAGGGCAAGTGAGTTTCAATTATAACAATGCTCGTCTGAATTTTGGCAGTACCGTGTTGGTGACTGGGACACAGCCTGTTCAGATTGCAGGTAGCGTACCTTTTGGGTTGCCTTTTGCTTCAGCTCAACCAGATAGCAATCAAATCAGCATCAACGCCAGAGTGCAGGATGAAGGCTTGGCGCTGTTAAACTTGTTTACTAATGAACAAGTCACTTGGGTGAATGGTCAAGGGCAAGTGAATGTAGATGTTCAAGGGACTTTAAAGCAGCCGATTATCAACGGAGTCGCCACAGTTAATAATGCAACTTTTCAGGCTCAAGCTTTACCTGACCCCTTGACAAATGTCACAGGAACGCTCCAATTTAACGGCGATACGCTGACTGTTGAGAGCCTTCAGGGGCAATACAATAAGGGTAACGTAACTGCTGCGGGAGTCCTGCCCATTTTTGCACGTCAAGCAGCACAAGCGGAAGCCGCAACAAATCCCCTCACCGTATCAGTAAACAATCTGAATTTGAATGTTCAAGGGCTGTATCAAGGAGGTGTCAGCGGTGATGTCGTTATTGGTGGAACAGCGCTATCGCCTGACATTGGCGGAACGGTTCAGCTCAACAATGGTCAGGTGTTGATTGGACAATCCAATACAGCTGGTGCAAAACCATCAGGTACACAAAACGGGAACGCAACAGATAACGCAACAACTATTTTCAGGGCACAACCAACAAATACGCAAGGAACTAGCACACCAGATGGCGCAACAACCACTTTCGGCGCACAACCAACAAATACGCAAGGAACTAGCACACCAGATGGCGCAACAACCACTTTCGGCTTAGAACAACCAGGTACACAAGGAGGTAACGCAACGGCTACTGCGACTCGACCTAATTTACCTATAGAGTTTGATGGTTTAAGGCTGATTCTAGGTAACAATGTTCGTGTCTCCACTGCGCCCATACTCGGCGGCTTTGTCCCAGGAGGCGAGTTGAGTCCATCTCTACTCACCTTTGACGCAAAAGGAAATCTGACTATTAATGGCACGTTAGCCAAGCCTCTCCCCCAAGGAGTTATTCGTCTTACAGGAGGGCAAGTCAACTTATTTACAGCTCAGTTTACCTTAGATCGGGGCTATGAACAAACTGCGGAGTTTACTCCCAGTCGAGGACTCGACCCCGTCCTAGATGTCCGGCTTGTAGCACTTGTACCGGAGACAACGGGAGGAACAAGTGGTCGCACTTTGAGATCTCCTTTTTCTAGCGAAATCAGTGATGTTTCTGCAATTGACTTTGGGACTTTACGTACCGTTCGCGTTCAAGCCAGAGCAACAGGACCAGCGAGTCAATTATCTGATAATCTAGAATTGACCAGCCAACCCAGCCGTAGTGAAGCAGAAATTATTTCCCTGTTGGGCGGTTCTATTATTAATAGCTTGAATCAAGCAGACGCAACAGTTGGAATTGCCACCCTAGCTGGTTCTACAATATTCGGTAGTTTGCAAGGAAGCATTACTGCGCTAGGACAGGCGATTGGCTTTAGTGAGTTTCGTATCTATCCTACCTCTATCTCGAACCAAGAATCAGCTTCAGTTCTCGGCTTAGCAGCAGAAGGTGTGTTTGATATTAGTAGGAATTTATCTGTTTCTCTATCGGCAGTTTTCTTGGGTGATCAGCCTTTCAATTACAACCTCTTATATAGACTTAATGACGATATTCTGGTGCGAGGCTCAACGAATTTAGCAGACGAAAGTCGTCTCCTATTTGAGTACGAGACACGATTTTAGCTTAGCTAGCGGTTAAATAGAAATTAAGTAGATAGGTGGAAATAAACACCAGCTAGTTAAGAAATGTAAAAACGCCGCCAACCCTTACTAATGACTAATGACTAATGACTAATGACTAATGACTAATGACTGCCGAAACTCGTTAACTTTATTTGTACCGACCTACTTAAATTGGTTTTTTAGTTGCTGTTGAGAACGAACTGTAACTTTTTCAACAAGTCATCTGACGTGTAGGGCTTTGACAAAAAGGTTTTGACACTATTACCAAGGAGTTGAGCCATCTTAGAGGTCACAAGTCCGCTAACAGCAATAATCTTAACCTCTGGGTTCATTGTTTTTAATACTTTGACCGTAGTTGAACCATCCATAGACGGCATCATCATATCAATTAACACAACACTAATTTTTTTCTGATGTTGCGTATACAGCGCCAGTGCCTCAATTCCATCCTTAGCAACTAAAACCTTGTAGCCATAGTTTTCCAACACTGTTTTAGTCACCTCACAAATTGAATCTTCGTCATCAACAACAAGAATCAATTCTCCAAGTCCAATCGGTAATTCATGATCAGGTGTGAGTAAACCATCTGTTTGAGTTGTCGGCGTTGCGGGTAAGTAGACCTGAAATTTTGTCCCCTTTCCTATTTCACTAACGACGTTGACAAAACCACCATGGCTTTTAACAATGCCCATGACTGTTGAAAGACCAAGACCTGTACCTTTGCCCACTTCTTTTGTTGTGAAAAATGGTTCAAAAATTCGCTCAATGATTTCTCTATTAATCCCAACTCCTGTATCAGATACTGTTAGGACAACGTAGGGACCCACCTTAGCTTCAATATTCATTCGGGCATAGTGAGTATCAATCCAAAGATTTTTCGCAGAAATTTCCAGGATACCACCATTAGGCATAGCATCACGAGCATTAACGCAGAGATTCATCAGGACTTGGTGCAGTTGGGTAGCGTTGCTTGTGATAGTCCAAAGATTTTGTGCTGTTGCATCGGTACGGACTTCAATGAGTTTAGGAAATGTCTGTTTAATAATATGCTCAATTTCTGAGATGATTTGCTCTACCTGTAACGATGTACGCTCACCGTCAACTCCGCGTGCGAATGACAGGACTTGTTTTACTAAATTTGCCCCACGTTTTATATTTGTTTTAATGATCGAAAGCCACTGCTGACTGTGCTCATCCAAGGGGTTTTTTTCTAAAAGTTGCACACTCAGCAGCATAGGTGTGAGCGCATTGTTGAGGTCATGAGCGATACCGCTTGCCAAGGTACCGATACTCTCTAAGCGCTGAACCCGGAGAAACTGTGCTTCAAGTTGTTTTTTCTCTGTAATGTCAGTGTTAACTGTAAGAATGGATGTCGGTTGCCCATCTTCATCGCGCATTAAAATCCAGCGGCTCGCAACGATAATTTCCTTATTTTCTTTTGTCAGTTGATGTAATTCACCTTGCCAAGAGCCACTATCCGCCAAACTTGTCTGAATGTTAGAGAGTTGAGATAAGCTTTCGTGTTGATATAAAAGCTCATTGACATTTTTGTTGAGCACTTGTTGTGCCTTCCATCCGTACAGACGTTCAGCCCCTTGATTCCAAAATCGGATTTGGTTATCCAAGTCTCGTACGATAATTGCATCTGTCGTGATATCAAGCAGCTCCGCTTGTTCGCGGATTTTCTGTTCTGCTTGCTTGCGTTCTGTCATATCGAGGACAAAACCAACCATGCTCTTTTGCGACTCTTCCAGAAGCGCACCACCAATCACAACAGGAACACGGCTACCATCTTTGCGAATGAATTCTTTCTCCAAAGGAGTACAAACTCCAGAACAAATTAATTCTGCAACCGCCCTTTCATCCAAACCGCTATATTCTGCTGGAGTCATTTTATCCCAATGCAATTTTCCTTTTAGCAGTTCTTCCCGTTCATATCCCACCATCTGCAAAAAGGCATCGTTGGCTTCTGTAATTTTGCCGTTCAACTCTGTCAAAATAATCCCAATAATATTAGATTCAACCAAACGTCTAAATCGGGCTTCACTTTCTTGAAGTGCTCGAAAAGCTTGTTCACGCTCTTCTTCTGCTCGTTTACGCTTGGTGATATCAATAATAAAGCCAGCCATCTGAGCAATATTGCCTGCACTGTCTAAAAAGAAGTACCCTTTGTCCTCAACTGTGATGTAAGTGCCATCTTGGCGACAAACACGGTATGACAAATGAAATGGCTTTTTTGTAGATAAAACGCGGTTATTCTCTTGCTGAAACGGGTTTCTATCTTCAGGGTGAATGAGTTCTAGCCACTGGTTTAAACCTCCTGACATCTCCTTTGGGGAGTAGCCTAATATCTGCTCTAAGTTGCCGCCATAGGTGACCTCATTGGTATAAGGATTCCAGTCGTAGATTATCTGACCACTCGCCTGAATGAGTGCTTCATAGCGATTTTTCCACTCGGCTAATTCATCTTTTTGGCATTGCTGTTCTTCCTCTATTTGCTTACGCTCAGAAACTTCCACCTCCAAACGCTGATTTTGCTCTGTGAGTCTTTTCGTCAGGTTTTGCAGGCGCAGGTGGATGTTTACCCGAGCTAAAACTTCTTCATGCTCTAAGGGCTTGGTGATGTAATCGACTGCCCCAAGTTTTAATCCTTTAACTTTATCCACCTTATCGCTTAGGGCAGTCAAGAAAATGACAGGAATATCTTGAGTGATTTGATTCGTTTTCAAGCGTCGGCAAGTTTCAAAACCGTCCATTTCCGGCATGAGTACATCTAACAAAATCAAGTCAGGTGGGGCGTATTCCGCCATTTCAATCGCACTTTCCCCATCTTCAGCCACCACAACATTCAAGCCGGAATCTTCTAAAAAATCAAACAGCATTTGTAAATTGGTGGGAGTGTCATCGACGATTAAGATGACACCTTTTTCATGATTATTAAAACTCATTCCAACCTCTTAATATTTTCAACTCTTAATATTTTTTAAAAATTGCCGAATTTGTTTTCCTTTAAAACTTTTAGCAAGTTGACGCAGATGTGTGGCAAACGGCACCCATTGCTGATCCAACTCCTCCAGTCTTGTGGTTTCCTGAATAATGCCTTTGAGGTCGCCCCTCATCGCCAAATCAAGTAAGCTAGCGACTTCCTGTGCAGGTGGAACTACAAGAGAGTCCTGACTACTCAGTCCTGAGTTCTCACTACTGAGTTGTACCTTGGTGTCTATCTCTTCATAAACCCATTCCAACCCCAAGTGAACCCGTACTTTTTCCAAAAGGTCTGCTTCCCGGACTGGTTTGGGGAGGAAACCGTCGCAACCGACTTCCCGACTTTGTTGATGGTCGAAATCAAAAACGCTCGCCGAGATGGCAATCACCACAACCCCTTCCAACTCCGGCATCATCCTGAGGCGACGGGTCGCTTCAAAGCCATCCATCACGGGCATCACCAAGTCCAACAAAATGATATCTGGCTGAAATTGATGAGCTTTGTTTAAACCGTCTAAACCATCAGTCGCTTCTAAAACTTCAAACCCTAAAGGCTCTAGCATATTGACCAACACAGAACGATTTGCCCACTTGTCGTCTACTACCAAAATTTTCCGCTTCAAGCCTTTGAAACCAATGATATTGTTTTCCGAAATATCAGCAACATCAATCCATTCAACTTCAGGTAAATCTAAGTCCAACCAGAAAACACTTCCTTTCCCTAGTGTACTTTCTACTTTCAGATCGCCGCCCATCAATTCAGCTAATTGGCGGCTAATTGTCAGTCCCAATCCTGTTCCTTCAGTCTCGCGGATTTTTTCACCCACCTGTTGGAATGGCAAAAAAATTTCTTCTAATTTCTCCTTAGCAATACCAATGCCTGTATCTTCTACCTGAAAGCGGAATTTTTCTTGATGATAGCCAACTTTGAAAGTAATGTAGCCTTGTTCTGTAAACTTAACTGCATTTCCAAGTAAGTTAATTAAAACCTGTCGCAACCGCTTTTCATCTGCTCGGACGGCTTTAGGAATCGGTGTTAAAGTTTCGTAAATTAACTCTATACCTTTTTGTTCAGCACGAATGCGGCAGATTTCCGCAATAGCTTCCAAAAATTCCGGAAAATGAAAATTTTTGGGATAAAGTTCCATTTTCCGAGCCTCAATTTTTGAGATGTCTAAAACATCATTAATCAGGTTGAGCAAGTGTTCACCGCATTGATGAATAATGTTCAGACCATTCTTTTGCTGGTCTGTGATAGTTTTGCCTTTTTTGAGGATTTGAGCATAACCCAAAATCCCATTAAGCGGAGTGCGGAGTTCGTGGCTCATGTTAGCCAAAAATTGGCTTTTGGCGCGGTCGAGTTCCGCTAAGGCTTCAGCGCGTTTGCGTTCCATCTCCAAGGCGCGAGTGTTGGCAACTGCTGTTGCTATCTGCCCTGCAACCAAGCTTAAAAATCTGCGATAGGTCTCGTTAAGAGCACGTCGAGGGCTAATACCAACGACTAAAAGACCAGTAGGCAGTGTGACACCAGGTTGTGCCACTGGCAAGACAAGTGCTACAAAGGGCGATTCTGGCCACGGACGACCTGGCAAAGCACCAAATTGAGCTACCAAATTGTCTACTTGTGCGGTTTGTCCGGTGCGTGCCACTCGTGCTAGAGGCCAAGATCCAGGTTTGTCTTCGGCACTCAGGTGAATAACTCGAGGGCTAGCAGGTGTATCAGGTTCCAGTCCCGCTGTTCCTGCCAAATGCGCTTGTCTCCTACTCTCATCTAACAGATAAAGTAGAGCAAAGGGAATATCAGCAGCGTTCTGACTTAAAGTTTCAGTCGCAATTCTACAAGCTTCTTGGGTCACTTGCGCCGTAGCGGTATTGATTCCCAAATCGTGCAACGTCCGCAGGCGTCGTTCATCCAGCACGCGTTCTGTGGTTTCAGTAACAGCCTGGAAAATGCCGACGACCTGACCCGACTCGTCACGAATAGGGCTGTGCGAGAACGTGAAGTACGTTTCCTCAATATACCCGTTGCGGTTCGGGAGGATTAACTGGTTTTCATACCAAGTGCCTTCACCTGCCAAAACCCGCTCGAACATCGGAGTAAGCACGTCCCAGATTTCTGTCCACCAAGGATACGCAGGCTGTCCTAGTGCGCCAGGATGCTTGAGGTCACCGAGGATAGGGCGGAAACCGTCGTTGTAGAACTGAACCAACTCTGGTCCCCAGTGAATCAGCATCGGGAAGCGCGAGGCTAAGAGGATACTCACGGCGGTACGCAAGCTTTGCGGCCAACGACTGACTGGACCCAATAGAGTTTTTGACCAATCGAGCGATCGCATCAGCGCTCCCATCTCCCCACCCCCAGCCAAACAGTCTTCGGGTTTAGCCTTCTGAACCTCATCAATCACAAGTTCTCCTCCTGTCTGACGCGTGGGAATAACATTAACAAGAAAGAACTCAGAACTCAGGAGTCAAAACTCAGAGAACCCCCGTTCTCTAGGACTGGGTGGCAGTTTTGGGGGGTTTAAATCCCCCACCAAGTCAAAGATTTGGTGGTCTTCAATTAGTAGCGGGTCTGAATCCTTGACTAATTGCATTCTAAGTTCTGAGTTCGGCATTCTGTATTCTTCTTCAATTTCTTTCAAATGTCTTGCTTATATACTAATTACGTAATTCAACTTAAAATTACGTAATTTTGAGTAAACTAACCTAAAGTAAATGCTCACAGTCATAACTATGGCTTCTTGAGAATAAAATGGCTAGCAAGCAATAAGCTTATGAGTGCCATTCGTCAGCGTACCGAAGTGGAAAAAGCGTACGAGCTAAGCCAAAATCCTTTTTCTATCTACCTTTGAGCAACTCCCTGATATCAGAAACATGACAAGTGCAAACTTGCCTCTATGAAAAGTTTTGAGGGAATTAGAACGAGGAATCACCTCACTTCACTTTACCCTTCAAATGAGGTTTCAAAATTTAATGGCGAAACTTCTTAATGTACAAGTTTCTTAATATATAAGATTCCTTGATTGGCATTGAAGTGATGCAAAAAGTGCAAGTGAATCCTTCTCATAAGAAACCATCTGTGCTAAGGGTTTCATAAGAGAGAAATTATATGATGTCCGGCAAATTACCGATAATTACAGAACCCCACCCCTAATACCAATTCAAAATTCACGCATTCAAAATTCACGCATTAAGAGAGAATGGGCTGTTTGGCGCAGCCCCGAACTGGATGAAAACCCAATCCAGGGGGATTGGAACTAGACACGAATCCCACGGCTTTACGCCACATTGGAGCGGAGCGAAAATGTGGTAGCCGTGGGAGCGTCAAGCAACCACTAACTCAGACTCACTTTCTGATGGCGCACCATCTTGTACCAAGGAAGGTCTGTTATCATTGCGTTGCAACATATTACCTGCAAATGCTAACAAGGCGTTGGTCTTACGAGTGCGCCACTCATCCACGAGTTTCTGCACTTGGATTGCAGACATCCGCCGTGTCATGGCTTCATAAAGATAGGCAGCATGACCAGTCTCATCCTGGGCAATGCTCAACATCCCTAGTTTTAGGTTACGAGCAATTGGGTCATCTTCAGGTAACACGTTTGCCATGCGGGCAAAGTCTTTGCTAGCATCCAACTCTAGGATGTAGGTGCTAGCCATAAACACATCCCAATCAATATTCTCAGGTTTGAGCTGTTCTTGAGAGTACCCTTCAAAGAATGCAGCAAAGAAGGGGCTGCGCCGTTCTTGAGTTTTATTTTCCTCCGGATTCTTAGGCAAACTTTTAAAATCTACAACTGTTTTATTAAGTTGTTTTAAGGCATGAGCAAAAATTTGACCATGCTTGGTTTCATCTGATGCGTGTTTTGCCAGTTTTTCTGCTAGCCATGTGTCGCCTTCTGCTGCAGCGCGATCGCTCAGTTTTGTCAGAAATGGAACTGAGCCAGACTCTGCCAACTGGAACCCCGCAAGGACGTTGGGGCGGGTTTTGAGGTCGCGGATTTGCACAGCAGAAAAATAAGCCATAGCACCAGAACCAACTAAGTGCATGACATAAGTCAAGAAGTTCATGAGTAACTCGTGCTTATTGTGAGAAAGTTACATTCCTTATACTAATCCTCATTTTCGGTTTGGGTTACTTAATTTTTCTCGTTGCTTGAAATACTTTGACATCCTCCCGCCACTGATTCGGAGTGTGCGAGTCCTTGGTTAGAAACCAGAGCCTATAAAGGCTTCGGGGGATTAACCGCAAGCTAGGTACGTTGACAACTGAATGACCATGTAGGTGCAAAACCTACCCGGTAAGTGCAGCGGTGAAAGCACATCCCCCCACTAGAAGACTTTGATAAAATTTGGGAGGACTCAAAATGGCTTCTTTCACAAGCCTCGGTGATACCTCCTTCACAAAACCCAAAATCTTCTAACGCCAGATTTTATGTAGTAAGACCTGGTGATACATTAGAAAGCCAAGTGGTGATATAGCGCTGCTATGTAGCTCTTGGTATCATGAAAGTAACTGGCATCCCTATTCAGTAGCTTTCCATAATGCTGTGTTTAAGATCATTTCAAAGAGCTTATTTATTTGACGACTTTGAAATTGAAATCAAAGAACAAATTTTCAGTAAATACAAGTATGCTTTGGCATATATTGGTGTAGATTTTGAGAGAGAAGATGTCCAAGAAGCTCTCCTCAACTGTATTGACGGCTTTGAAGATGCCATATGTGCCACTATCGCTTACTGGTACTGGCTAACAGAAAATTCTCAACCTTTCTATGCAAATGCTTGTCTAATTCAAGCGATAGGTCAACGTTGGAAATCCAGCTATTGGAAAGACGAATACTTAAACAATCCTAATTTTAAAAGCCCAAGCTTTGCATGGTGGGAACAAGCAGGAAAAGTGTGGGGTCAGGATTTAAGAAATCAAATTATTGCTGATGTCAACGAAGATTATATCTTGTTGCGAACAGGCAAGAGAATAACTTTTTCTGTAGCTACAAGATGGAGCTGGGAAAGGTTGAAGGAATATGCGCTCACGCAACAACTAGAAGCAGAGGAACAATACCGTCAACGGCAAAGATTTTATTAACGAATCATCGCACGTTGCTTTATCCGATATTTGATGTAGTGTATTTTTTCAACCTAAAAACACTCCGTTTACTTTCACGAGTGCTAGAGCGCTTTTAGAAATATTCGTTTATCCACTGGGTTCATAATAGCATGACTGCTGCATTTGATTCAGCTGTTGAAGCGCGATGGCACAGAGTGCCCGCCGGGGCGCGATCGCTACTTAAAATATCATCTGCTATTCAATACCTTCGCCAATTTCTGAAAAGCCCCACAAACTCGAATGGGGCTACACAAAGGAAGCCCACCTTCGTAAACTAAAATCGTTGCAGGCTGCGGAGGGACACGAGTGTTTGTATACCCCCACTCTTCTAGAGTAAGGGCATTTTGGCGAAGGTCTTGTCAAAGAAACAGAAACCAGGTTTCAAGGGCTACACTCTTGCAGCAGGTAAAGCTAACCTTCCAGGCTGCTCTAGGGTGGGACCTTCAGCGTTATACACTTGTTCTGATGCCAACAGTTGCCGAATGAACCTGGCTACAGCTTTCTGCGCCAACTGGTTGGCGACTTGTTGACCTAAACGCTGTACTCCTGGGTTGAACAACAACTGAGCAAGTTGAGGTGCAAGTCGCGCTGGGTCAAAACCACGGGTTTCTTGAAGAATATTCAAAATCCGTTTGATGTGATCCAAGGTTTGTTGTTGTTCGATGGAAGCAGCAGGAGTTTCATTGACTGTTGTGATCCCAACTCTTTCCCGCAGTAGGTATGTAAAGTTATGTAAAACATTTCTACCTAAAGCATCGACTCCTTTGACAACTTCATCCACGAGTTTGTCACGAATGAAAGCACCGCGTTCGGAAGACAGAAAGTCTATCCCCTGATTCAGTACCAAGTCAAAGTCATAGTCTTGACTATTACGAGCATTACGTAACAAGTTTTCTAAACGGTTCCAGCGGAATGTACCTTCTTTAAACAGCAAATCCCGCAACGATGATCTTAATTCCGGCGCTTGATCAGTTAACAAACGTTTGGCAACGTAGGGATAAGCTTCGCTGAGGACTTTGAAGTTAGGGTCAATATTAATGGCGATGCCTTCCAATGTCACCAGCGAACGGATAATCAAGGCGTAGTAGGCTGGAACGCGGAAAGGATACTCATACATCAACGCCGATAGATCATCTGTAATACTTTTGATGTTCAACTCAGCGACGCTGGCTCCCAAGGCGTTACCAAACACTCTAGCAAACGCTGGAATGATCGGTGTCAAGTCGGTGTCCGGTGTCAAAAATTCCAGCTTGACGTAATCACGGGCTAAACCGTCAAAGTCGCGGTTCACCAAGTGGACGATCGCCTCCAGCAAACCATAGCGCTGCTGTGGCTTAATCTCGCTCATCATCCCAAAGTCGAGATAAGCCAATTGACCATCAACTGTGGCTAACAAATTACCTGGGTGAGGATCAGCGTGGAAAAATCCATGTTCCAGCAACTGGCGCAGCGAACACTGTACACCTACTTCAATTAAATAACGAGCATTTATACCGAGAGCGCGAAGTTCTTCTGTTTGGGTTAATTTAACGCCATTAATCCACTCCATCGTCAAAACGCGACGATTGGTGTATTCCCAGTATATTTTCGGTACATAAACGTCTTTCATTTGACCATAAAGCTGGAAAAACCGCTCAGCGTTTTCTCCCTCATGAATATAGTCCATCTCTTCAAAGATGCGATCGCCTAATTCATCGAGAATACCAACAAGGTCACTCCGCACCCGTTTGATATTTCTTTGCGCCAATGCAGCCAGTCGGCGCAAGATATATAAATCAATGGCGATGCGTTCTCTTAAGTCCGGACGTTGGACTTTCACAGCGACTTCTTCACCAGTTTTCAGCTTACCTTTATAGACTTGACCCAACGAAGCTGCAGCAATTGGTTCCCGAGACAGTTCAAGATAAACCTCCTCTGGAGAAGCACCCAATTCTTCTTCAATAAACCGATAAGCAATTTCGTTGGGAAAAGGTGGTAATTTGTCTTGCAGTTGAGTGAGTTCCTCCAGATACACAGGAGGAACGAGATCCGGTCGGGTGGACAAAGCTTGTCCAATTTTGATGTAAGCAGGTCCCAGGTTTGTCAGCAGTTCTCGCAGCTTAACTGCTCGCCGTCGGTCATTTTTGACGACGACTCCCCGCTGGCTATCCCACCACAACCCCAAAGCAAAAGTCAACGTTGATGTTAAAACTGTAACAATACGTCCGAAAACCTGTAAAGGTCTTTTTTTGTAATGCGCCGAAATCTCCTGGGGGTTATAACGTATTGTTTCACCAGTCTTTGTAGTTAATAGCACCTCGCCTTTATAAGTTTCCTCTGAAGTTGGTAAGCTGACAACTTTGATAGCACTATTTTCAAGCACTTCACTATTGGACAGTTCGTCTCGACGAAAATCCTTCGCGTGACTGTCCTCAACGGATAGTTGACGTAAATTGGAACCGCCACTTATGCGGCTGTCTTCCTTGATTAATTGGGAAGTAGGGGGAACTGTCTTAGCATTCATGTAGCTCTACCACCGCATCGGATTTATATGTAAAGTATTGTAACAATGTATGATGCATACGTGTAAATCCTTGTAGGGATAGGGTATGGAGACAGGGAATAGAGAATATGGTAGAAATTCATAAACAATAACTCACAACTGAACGAGTGAGTTCACCTTGAAGATTGAGATGAGTTATGAGTTTGATATTTAGGTCTTTATGGGCAAAACCAAAACTCACAATTTTTCTTGAGTGAAAATTAATCCCCCTAGAGGTGGAGTAATTCTGATGAGTTAGTGGGTTCTGCATTCTGACTCCTTTGATAACCTATTCCCTAATCAAGAAACTCTATCCTCAGCACCATATATATCAAACTCGAACTAAACTAAATTTGGTACACTCAAGAAGTCTTACTAGTCCAATGGTATTAGGTATTGCTAATTGCTTAAAGTTCATTCCTAGTGTCCCATAAATGAAAAGAATCCGGCGTCTGCCCTCACGGAGAATTTGGCTGAATGTTGTCTGTGTTGCAAATAGAAAACTTTGCTCTTATTGACCATCTAGAATTGGAATTTGGCGCTGGGCTTAATGTATTAACAGGGGAAACCGGCGCGGGAAAGTCCATTATCTTAGATGCGATTGATGCTGTATTGGGCGGTAAAGTCTCCAGTCGAGTGATTCGCACTGGTACAAGTCGAGCGATGGTAGAAGCCACTTTCACTTCTAACTCAGGATTAACGGCTTGGTTGAGCGAACAGGAAATAGATTTAATAGAAGATAGTGTGATCATCAGCCGAGAAATCGCAGCCACCTCAAGTAATATTCGCTCTCGTTCGCGGGTGAATGGAGTGTTGGTGAATCGACAACTCATGTCAGGACTGAGGGAACGCCTGGTGGAAATCACCGCCCAAGGGCAAACTGTACAAGTGGGACAGTCGAATCAAGTGCGTGAGTGGTTAGATATTTATGGTGGCGAGTCCCAGATGCAGCAGCGTCAGGTTGTTACCTCTGTTTTTGGTGCTTATCAACAAGCGCGTACAGCATTAGAAAAACGCCGGATATCAGAACGCGATCGCCTGCAACAACTTGACTTACTGACGTATCAAGTGCAGGAACTCAAAACAGCAAACCTCAGCGAACCCGATGAATTGGAAAAGCTTTTGCAAGAACGGGAACGCCTCAATCATGTCGTTGAACTGCAACAGATGAGTTACAAAGTTTATCAGGCTTTGTACCAAAACGATGGCGAAAGCCCAGCCGCAGCAGACTTACTGGGAGACGCTGAGGAAACATTCACTGACATGGTAGAATACGATACCCAACTGCAACCGCTGTTGGATATGGTGAGAGATGCTCAAGCAACCTTGGCAGAAGTCGCACGCCAGATTAACACTTATGGGGAAGCTTTGGAAGCAGATCCCCAGCGCTTAGAGGAAGTAGAAGAGCGTATTCAGGAATTAAAGCAAATTTGTCGCAAGTATGGTCCAACAGTTGCAGATGCTCTTGCCCACTACCAGCGCATTCAGGGAGAGTTAGCCGAGCTTGATGATAGCGAACAATCTATTGAAAGTTTAGAACAACAAGAAAATCTTTGTTTGGAAAAGTTGACTCAAGCTTGTCAGGAGTTAACTCAGTTGCGGCGCACCACAGCGACGGCTTTAGAAGCAAAACTCCTTAGAGAACTGAAACCTTTGGCAATGGAAAAGGTAAAGTTCCAAGTCGAGATTGTACCAACTTCCCCAACCGCAGCGGGAGCAGACAAAATTACCTTTTTGTTTAGTCCCAACCCAGGAGAACCCCTGCAACCTCTGACAGCAATTGCTTCTGGCGGTGAGATGAGCCGCTTTTTACTAGCGCTGAAAGCTTGTTTTTCCCAAGCTGATGCTGATACGACACTCGTGTTTGATGAAATTGATGTTGGGGTTTCCGGACGCGTAGCGCAGGCGATCGCCGAAAAATTGCATCAGTTGGGTCAAATTTCCCAAGTATTATGTGTCACACACCAACCTCTGGTTGCAGCAATGGCAGACCGACATTTCCGGGTCGACAAGCAAGTGATTACTGAAAAAACAGGTAATAAAGAAAACAACGGACATCCTGACCAGCGTACTGTTGTGCGAGTCACATCCTTGGATAATTTAACTAAGCGCCGAGAAGAATTGGCACAGTTAGCTGGTGGGAAGTCGGCGCAGGAGGCGATCGCTTTTGCTGATTCTTTGTTGACACAAGCAGCTAACCATCGACGACAAAGTTGAATTATAGCGGTTCTCGTTTGGATACACCAAGCGGTAGGGGCACGAAGCATTGCTCATTGGTGTCTAAGGCAAGAACCTTGTCATTACGTTACATCATGGCTTTGTGCTTGCCCACAATTTTCGCTTCACCCCACCCTCGTTTTGTCTGAACGTGACTTTAACCCGACACGGCTTTAACAATTCAAAATTCAAAATTCAAAATTCACGCATTAAAGACAGTTTGAGTTGGGGATTTAAACCCCAACTCAAACTGAGACTACGTGTAGACCTAGGGCGTCGGTCAAGTATTCGTAATTGACGGAGTGCGGTGTTTGTGCGTATCCAATTTTTATAGAATTGGGCGCATTACAAGCAAGGCAGTTAGGTGAGTGAAACTACAAAAGTTATTAATGGTGATTGTGTCTGTATTGTCAACCATTATTACTTGACCGGCTCTCTAGGGTCTTAAACCCTTTAATGTACGATAAACTGTTATTCAGGCACAGGAGCATTTTTCGGATGCTCTCCTGCATAATAAACAACGACTTTCCCCTGTTGGGCATCAGGGACATAAAACACCCTATCTCCCTTTGTGACCTCATATTCCCATGCACTCTTGTAGCGTTTGCCTTTTAACGGAAAAACCCGCTTAGGTTTCCTAGTCATAGGAGCGGTAGATAAATCCTCATAGCAGCGACGAGCATTTTCGGGCGCACGCAACAGTAATAATTCCCAGTCCCGATTAACCCGTCGATTCTTTGCTACCACTAGCCACTGGGGTGCGGGTTCAGCAATTTCAGCTTGAAGAGACGACTCTGCGGCTGGGTTTTCAAGAGCTTCTTCAGTAGATATATCTGTTGGCGGTTTGGAGAGTGGTTCTTCTGGCGGCACCACATTTTCAGATGAAGTAGCAGTTGTTACACATAGTTGCATCATCTGGCTCATGCAATAACGCTTTCAGTAGTCGGTGGAGTCAATGGCACTTCGTCATCATTGTCAATGAAAGCTTTCTCCAATTGAGGACTATTAATTGCTATGGCACTTTGATGCCACTCATGTATCACGACATCGAGATCCTCCCAATCACCAGTGTCATAACCAACACTACATGCATTCATTACCTCTGCCACCAGTTCATTTAACTCTTCTGTGTCAAACGCCTTCATCCATCCATATTCGTGGTTGTCACCAATCTCTTTTCCTTGGCTCAATTGGTAAGCAACGTTAATCACCTCAACCACAACTCTGGTCATAGCCGCTGCTTTAATGTGCCCCGCCATCTCTTCTCGCCGCAACAATGCAAAGGCATGGTCGTTGCGAGTGATGGTCACTGGACGATTAAGAGCTATGTCCAAAATGCGACCAGGCTGGCGATTCAACTCAGTCGCACTAATCAACTCATCACTGTAAATACTATTTCTACTGCTGCTGTTCATAGTTTGAGCGCCTGTCCCTTATTTACTAGATATCAATAAAACTGAGAATGCTGCGTTGAAAGCTCAAGACTTATACGTAATATTATACGTAATAACATCCACTCTTATTGGCAACCACTTGCGCTGCTGGTGTAGAAAGCGGTATAGAGACTGGCGTGGAGAAGTATTCATTTAGCTTAATCGGGCAGAAGTG
>NZ_JBAHYJ020000050.1:0-56555 GCF_036697665.2 Scytonema sp. PRP1
CTGATAATGGTTCAACAATCAGGAAATCAGCCGTAAACGGTAGTCGATGTCCGTCCGGGAACATCACCTGCTGCGGAAAAACTATCTCACCGAAATAATGTTTAAGAACATTTTCAAACAACCCCTCACTTGCCCCAATAGGAGCATCGCCTTGTCCGGAAGGAAAGACTAAAGGGGTAAATTGTTTTCTTATGCGAACTAACTCTGGAATAAAAACAATAGGATATTCTGGTGTTTTTGACATACTTGCACTACCCCTTACAAACGGAAGGAAAACAACTCTCCGCAATTCTCCACTCTCACAGCTGGGCTGCACAACTTATCAAAAACTGAAAATCAACCAACTTTTTTCTGATGTTGATGGTATGAAAATCAGAAATTTATCAGCTGTAATCAAATATCCCTTCTGGATAGGATAGCTTTTGAGCACGCCAAAAAGCAACTTACATGAAATCCAGCTTTGATTGCCTTGAAGAACTCCTCAGCAATAACCATCCGATTATCGCCTGCGAATCTCCCCTCCAAGAACGTCACCGTCTCCTCGTCCATATTGCTGCTTACTGCCAAAAAAATAGTAAAAACAGTTACATATGGAATTTGAATGAGTCCAGTATTAAGGAACTAGCCGTAAACGTACAAGGAAGTCTTGTTCTGCGGGAATTCAACGACTATCAACCAGTAACAAAGCGAAATAAAGAAGACTATTTTCAGGTACTTAACTTCTGGAAAGAGTATTCTGGTAAAGGAATATTAATCCTTGAAAATATATTTTATTGGATTCAAGAAAAAACTCCGAAAACAACCGAATTTTTCCTGATATCAGAATGGATGAAATCGTCGTTAATTCACCTAATAGTTAATAACGAAGATAGCGGCAAAACTACTATAATACTAGGACCAAATGCTGATATAACAAGTGAAATTGCGGCTCTTATACCTCTATGGACGCAAGAACTACCAGATACACAAGAAATTGTTGACAATTTAAGTACTAGTAAAATTCTCTCTTCAACATATACAGACCAAGACTGGTTGGAAATTGCTAAGAGTAGTGCTGGGTTGTACATATCCGATATAATTTCCTGTCTCAAGGATATTAAAAAAACTTACCATTTAGAAAACTCGTATCTAGAAAACTCAAAAGAAATAGCAAAACGGATGCTATCGAAAAAAATTCAATTGCTTAACCGCTTGTATGATATTGAGTTTTTACCCCCACCAAAAGTACCACTCGGTGGGTTAGAACTCATGCAGCAGTCATTCAAAAAGTTCAAGCGACTCCTCACCCCGTATGCCAAACAATACAACCTGCGCGTACCCAAAGGCATTATGCTGGTTGGTCCCCCCGGTACTGGCAAGTCGCACTCGGCAAAAGCCTGCTCCCAAAATATGGGAATTCCTCTGATCATAGTAGATTGGAGTAATTTCAGAAGTTTTGGTAATCAAGCAGAAAGTAAACTTAAACGCCTATTGAGGCTAGCAGATAGGCTCAACCAAGTCATTTTGTACTTCGACGACTTTGATAAAGGTTTTGCCGGGGATGATGACCTAGCAAAAAGGCTTGCTAGTCAACTTTTGACCTGGATGCAAGAAAGAACATCTGATGTAGTAGTCATTGCCTCTGTCAACCGGATGGAATGGTTACCACCCGAACTCACCCGCGCCGGACGATTCGACTACTTATTTAAAGTAGACTTACCTAATAACGGGGAAAGACATACCATCTTTAAGCTTCATGCCGCCCGGTTTGACAAGCGCTTTCATCAGGGGGGTGATCCTTGGAGCGAGGACGAGTGGAGACGTATCCTTAAAGCTACCAATCGTTGTGTGGGGGCAGAAATCCAAACAATCGTCGAACGCGCTGCCGCCACCATATTTTGCGACATGACAGCAGAGGATACCCATACCGAATCAGAACTCCCATCCCTAGAATTAACTATCGAAGCACTACTTGAAGAACGCCGCCAAATCCACCCGCTTGCCATCCGTGAAGCAGATAGAGTTGAATCGATGCGTAATAAAGCAGACCAACAAGCTTTACCTAGCAGCCCTCGAGATGAAAGCAAGTTTGCTGTTGGAAACATCGATATTTTCAGCTAGCACACATGATACACCAGCATTCCGGGAGCGTCAGTCGTCAGAAGTCAGAATTGAGAATACTCCAACCATAAAGGGATGGAGTTTTAGGAAGGAAGAGTATTTAACCGAAGAACTCAGGTGTCAGTCGCCAGAAGCGGAGCCGGAGACGCTCCGCCTCCGGTCAGAATGAACGCCCGTAGCGACTGGTGACGACAACAGAAGTGCAGGAGGTGAGACCAGTGCTGCAGGAGGGTTTCCCGCTCTCACGGCAACTGGCTCTCCCGTTGGGGTTAGCCCGACCTAGGCATCTGGCGTTGGCGTAGCCTCTCCGGAGGAGATACCCGAAGGGCGGATGAGTAGTGGGGTCGCGCATCCCCACCGTCTGTACGGTGTCTTCACTCTCGTTGGAGTTTAAATCCCCAACGCAAGTGATTCTGATTTCTGAATTCTGAATTCTGGTTTAATACTGATTTTGCTCCTTACAGGAGGAGGTTTTCAACCAACAACCGATACTATTCGTACAGAATTCATGACAGATTCTGACTCCTGACGACTGAGTTCTTGTTCATAAATAAGGGAAAAGTTTCATCATGTTTGGGTTAAGCATATCCAAAACATTCCACAGTTCATGACGTTTGCCATTTCTAACCTATTTAAAATTATGGAAGTTACAAGACAAACCACTCAAACTAAAGGCGCACAAACTCCAGAAAAAAGTCTATTCTTCAAAATTCTAAATGTCGCTGGACCAATTGCTGGTTTCATTGCTGCCCTCTCACCTCTACCACTCTACTTTTGGACTCGCCAGCCCCAGTATCTACCTATTAGTGCAACCTTTACCAGTAACAATCAAATAGTTCAACTCGAACTAGCAGACGATAGAGAAGAGTATGCCCACGGACTCAAATTTCGTGACTCGATTCCCAAGAATCAAGGAATGTTATTTGTACTTAACAAACCTGAGAAAGTTAAACTTTGGATGAAGGATACGCATATTCCCCTAGATATGGTGTTCCTGACCAATGGAGTTATTAAATCAATCGTAGAGGTAGCCACCCCTTGCAAAACCAAAACCTGTCCTAACTACGATTCAGTTTACCCTGTCAACCAAGTTATCGAACTACCTGCTGGCAGTACAAAAACTCTTGACCTCAAGGTTGGAAAGAAAATTCAGTTGAATTTTCTAAACTGAACTTCCCCTGGGTAACTTTGTCCAGATTTCTCTAAGCGGTTTCTTGGTTCACTGACTATTTCCTCCTATGGGCGAGGTTGCCGGGGTAAGAGCGAGGTACACCCCTCAAAACGATTAGCTACTCTAATCTGTTTTGAGGGGTGTCCGAGTTCTTGCCTATCTCCGTCCTGATCCAAAATGGTAAAAATCCCTCGTGCTTAGCTCGAACGCTTGGCCGATACTTTGGGCTATGCTGCCTAAATGGATAAAGCCGAGCTTAAACAAAATTGGGCAACCTTCCCCTTGTACAGGTTTTTTCCAGGGGGCGAAGCGGAGGAAATCATTACTTGAAATATTTGGAATTGTCAATAATTTATTTCTGATTTTTGTTCAACACTTCATTAGTAAAAACATTGTCTAAAAGCAGAAATTTATTAGATGTTTCTCCAGGCATAATCTTCATAGAATAGGTTTACAAGCCAAAAGGCTAAAAACTTTTCAACACCGCTCATCTTTTCTGCGACTTTCTGTTCTTTTATTCTGCAAATCGCCTACTTTTGTTATTTATGAGAACACACTACGAAACCGAATTTGACAACGACCCCGTTCCCAGCTACGAACAAGAATACGGATATCCTGTTTCAGCGAGACGTCGCCGTACTTGGAAAGAAAATGGCACAATCGCGGGTTTGATGGCTGTTGGTACCGGATTGATGATTGTGGATATCTCAATCCACAACATGGTTATGGCATCACTCGCATTTGCTACTGCCATCGTCGCATTAATGCCCAAAAAAGCAAACAGCCTGCTTTCTAACTTTGAGAAATGGCAGCGCAAGTACGGCATCAACATTTACACAATCATGTTTTGCTTGGTAGGTGTGGTATTCCTGCTGGATATGTCAGTTGCACCAGCCAGCGCGCAATTCATGAACAGTGCTGAAAAATTCTTTACAGATGATAAGTACTTCCCTGGTATTGATAAAAAAGTAACTGGTTTCATTTTCGCAGTACTGCGCGGTCTGTTCCTTATTTATCTCGCTATCGGTCTTATCCGAGTCGTCCAAGCAGCCAGAAATGATGAAGATTGGCAGACCATTGCCCGTACTCCAATTATTATTGCAATCACCATAGTTGTTGGCGATATCCTCGCTGGGCTAGTAGTCGGTGGCGGCGGCTAAACACAACGCAGGACAGCCAACCCAGCTAAGGCTTGATTAGTAAGCTGTCGGCTATACAATTTTCCTACCCCATAGCCTTGCTGTAAGGACTTCAACTTACAAAAAGTGCAACTTGTAGACGCGACAGCTTATCACTCCTACTTGAATCAAATATGCCTAGAGACAGAGAATTCCGTACCGTTAACCGAGTCTTAGGTGACCAACCCCGCCTCGGTCCATTTCCCGCCGACCAAATTGTTCCTTGGAGTGCGATCGCCCTGATCATGTATGTAGTAGTCCAAGGATTTCTTCAAGCAGGTGTGCTTGCAACAGGAATATCAATTGCCTGGGGATGGGCAACTTGGTGGACAGTCACATCAAATAAAGCTTTCTTAGGTAAGTTTGTCGGTACTCCCCGTATCACTCGCGGATATAAACCCTTCGTTTCATTGGTTAATCCACTCCAAAGCGAACCAAGGAAAAAACCCGCTTCTAAGCGCAAACGCAAATAACTTTTCCTTTTTAATTAACGCATATATTATACCGCCATGACTTCGACTAAATCAACCAAGCCGAAAGATAAACTTGGCAGACAATCCCTCGAAACCGAACAATTAGGAGTAGTCAAAAATCTTACCCCGTTTGAAGATATCACCCACCTAGCAGGGATTGCAAGTATCTCACTTGGTGGTCGTAAAAATATTGGTGCACTCATTCTCAAGAAGAAGGAAGATATCCAAATCAGATTTTGCTTTGATATCCAAGGTATTCACCCATCCCTTCCAGAAGAACAAATCCTACCTATATTTGAAAATATCGAGGGCGGACTCAAAGAATTACCCGAACGCGAAACCTTAACAATCCACATTGGCTCATTTACCTCGGATACCTTCCGACAACAAGAATTAAAGAAAATCGAAAAAGAATGCGACCTCGAACAGCTAACATTACTTATGAGGTCAGAACGTCTGCGAACACGCGAACTTACTCAAGCAGGGGTACGTAAAAATAAGTTTCTCCGCTTCTGGTGTACTTATACTGTACTTGCAACTGAAAACAGCAAAAGCAATGACCCCATCGAGAAAACTATCAAACAACTACAAACCTATTGGCAAGGATTTACTGGGGAAATCCATTCTGTACGTCACCAGAGAATCGAAACCATTCTGCGGGATAGCTTCACCTCTGGATTCCAAATGTGGGAGCAAATTATTTCCAACACAATGGGATTAAACGCCAAAGTACTAAAAGCAGGTGATATTTGGGAAGTCATCTGGAATCAATTCAACCGTAGTGAAGTACCACCCATTCCCAACCCCCTTATCCTTGATGAAGCAGGGCTTAGGGAAGAACAAACTAGCGATTTTCATATCAAACACCTAGTTCTGGAAAACGAACAATCAGTTCCCTTCCTTGACCGTGGTTGGGTTAAGCTTCAAGATAAGTATATCGGTGTGCTGCAATTTAGCGAGAAACCCCAAGGATGGGTTGATGAATACGACCAACTACGATACCTCTGGGAAGTCATATCTAAAGAAAAAATCTCCGACACGGAAATTATCTGCCAGCTATCCAAAGCAAATCAAGGGCTAGCAAAAACAGCTTTACAACGCATAACCAAACAGTCAATTACATCTAGTGCCATGTCTGCTGATAAAGGCTCTATCGATGTTAAGGCTAACATGAACATTGAAGAAGCTGTACGGGCACAAGAAACTATCCTGAGAGGTTCTATCCCCATCCACACAGCGGTTGTTTTTTGTATCCATCGTCACACTCGTTCTCAACTAGATGAAGCTTGCAAATATCTGTCTAGCTGCTTTCTACGACCAGCGGTAGTTGATAGAGAGGTAGAATACACATGGAAAACTTGGCTGCAAACAATACCTATTATTTGGGAGAATTTACTAACAAAGCCATTTAACCGCCGCCTTCCATATTTCTCTTGTGAAGTACCAGGAATCATGCCTTTAGTACGCACCGCCACAGGTGATAAAAATGGGTTTGAACTTATCGCCGAAGAGGGAGGAACACCCGTACATCTCGACTTGTACAATCAGCATAAAAACTTAGCTGTGTTTGGTACTACCCGTGCTGGTAAATCTGTACTAGTAGCAGGATTATTAACACCAGCCCTGGCACAAGGTATCCCCGTTATCGCCCTGGACTATCCCAAGCCTGATGGGAGTTCCACATTTACCGACTATACCAAATTCATGGGAACAGAAGGGGCGTATTTTGATATTAGCAAAGAATCAAACAATTTATTTGAATTACCCGATTTGAGGGGGTATGAACCTGAAGTTATTAAGGAGCGAATGACTGATTTCAAGGATTTTTTGAAATCAACACTCCTGACAATGGTACTAGGGACAAACCCGATAGGAGTCAGTCCCACAATGATATCAAATATCGAGAGTATTATTACAATTGCAATTGAAACATTCTTTAATGATGATGATATCAAGCTTCGGTATAAACTCGCTCTAGAAAATGGAGTAGTCACAACCGAATGGGCAGATATACCAACTCTTAAAGATTTCTACAATTACTGCTCACCGGGATTTATTAAGCTGGATTCCATTGCTAATAATAGTAAGGAAATTCTTGATGCATTAGACCACATTAGGTTACGATTAAAGTTCTGGTTAAATTCACGAGTTGGTCAATCAATTGCCAACCCATCTAGCTTTAGAACTGATGCCAGACTACTCGTATTTGCACTGCGTTCACTTTCTTCAGAAGCAGATGCAGCAGTCCTCGCACTCAGCGCTTATGCAGCTGCCTTGCGTCGTGCCTTATCATCTAAAGCAAGTATCTTCTTCCTTGACGAAGCACCGATTCTCTTTTCTTTCGAGTCAATTGCCGAACTCATTGGAAGACTCTGTGCTAACGGTGCAAAAGCTGGTATACGTGTGATTTTATCAGCACAAGAGCCAGAAAGTATATTTCATAGTAAATCTGCTGACAAAATATTCGCGAATATTACTACACGGTTGATAGGGAGAATTCAAACATCGGCAGTAGACCCGTTTGTTAACCGATTCAAATACCCATCAGAAATTATCTCACGCAATAGTACCGAAGCTTTTTTCCCGAAACAAGAAAGTATTTACTCACAGTGGTTACTTGATGATAATGGCAAACTCACCTTCTGTCGTTATTATCCTGCTTATTGCTTACTTGCAGCAGTAGCAAACAACCCAAACGAGCAAGAACTACGGACTCTATTCCTCAAAAAATATGCCAAGAATCTAATGCTTGGAATGGTGAGGTTTACGGAAGTTTACGTACAGATGATTCGAGGAGATGAGTTAAGCCAAGAAGCTAAAGAACTACTGGAAATACTGGATAACAATAACGGCACGCAATTAAAGCTAGTACAAACTATAGAAGAAAAATTAACTAATAATCAGGTTAATCTACCTGATGAAAAATCAATAATTCCTAAACAAGTGGCTTAGTTTTTATTGCCACGTTAGTTAATTTATCCAGCAAATGTATGAAATTCAAGTTAAAGTTGAAACCAACTAAAGTAGTTATAATCGGGTCAGCAATTGGTCTTGTGACTCTCTTCGGTGCAACCCCCAGTTATGCCTTCTCAGTTAAAGATTTCTTTCATGGGATTTTAGGCGAACTCAATAGCTATTTTGAACAAACCAAAAGCGAACTGACCGCAGTGATAAATGAAAGCTGGGGTGGGATGAAAGGGGAAGCAAAAACTGCTACCAACAATGCAACCGGAACTATGGGTTTACCAGATCCTGTAAAAAGTGCAGACAAACTCAAAAACCAACTTAAAGGCAAGGGTAACTGGAACGAAAGCAATACTGTCGAGGGTGCAGTTTTTGCTGGTAACGAACTGGAACGCGAAACCACCCGTGCTACAGTTGAAAGCGTTTTGGGAGAAAAAGGGCAAGAACGCACCAAGAAGGAAATTGAAGCAACCCAACAAACAGTAGCCGACGCGCAAGATTTGGCAAACCAAGCTCAAGGTATGGATGCTTCGCAGAATATCCTCAAGGTAATCGCTGCTCAAAATGCCCAAATTGTCTCAATGTTGGGACAGTCCCGCACTGATGGACTGCAACAAAGGCATGATGCACAGCAAACTAACCTCATGTTATCCCAAATCGCTGAACAAAGCGCAAGCGATCGCCGCCGTCAAAACTTAATAATGGACGGCATAACTGCCCAATACATGGAAATCAGCGGGTTTAGCTCTCTCAAAACGACTGCTGGTAAATAGTTTGTTGTAAACGGTCATGCGGACACTCCCTTCAAGTTAGGAAACTCGCCCACAGGGGTGTCCTCTCTATTGCAGAGATGGCACCCTCGCCACCAGCCACCAAGTCATCAAAGCACCATGTTAGAACATCTCGTAATTGCAACCGATCCATTTTTTGGACAAGACATTCTCGAAAATGCTGCTGGGGGAGCGCAACTCGTAGCAGAGGGATTTAACGAACTTTGGCAAGAAACCCTCAACGGTAACTTGTATGGCTCGATGTGCAAAGTTGGTCAGTTCTTTGCGCTCGCGACTCTCACCCTTTTTATGGTCGAATTAGGCAAAAACTGGATAAATCAAGAGGACATGAAAGCTCTTTCCAGTTGGATATGGCCCATTATAGTTGTCGGGCTACTAACTAGCAATGGCGCATTACTCAGAAGTGGGACACTCGCCATACGCGGATATATTAATACTGTCAATAATGATATTCTCGAATTTACCGCTGCTGGAGCAAATCTAGAAGTAGCGTTTAACCGAGCCGTCGCCAATATTGCCCTCCAACAGCAAGTCGGAGCAGCAATGGAAAGATGTCGCTCAATTCCAGGTAACACTAGTGATTCAATTGCTTGCTTGCAACGAGCAGAAGCCGAACTCAAAACATCTGCACCGAAATTGTTTCATGGAGTTGCCCCCGACAGCGGTAGCTGGGAATTTAACCCCTTAAAAAGTTTGTCAGATGCTGCATACGCACTCGAAAGTCTCTCCCCCGGTCAAATTGCCGAAAAAATAGGTAACTCCATCACCAGTGCCATTGGTTCGATGATAACAGGGTTTGTTGCGGTCATCCTTCTGGCTCTAAACAATGCTTACCAATGGGGAATTGAGTTCACAATGCTTTTAACCGCTTTACTTGGTCCATTAGCAGTTGGCGGTTCGCTACTTCCCTTTGGCGCTAAACCCATTTTCGCTTGGTTAACTGGTTATTTTTCAGTTGGAATGGCGAAACTTTGCTTCAACATCATTATTGGGTTATGCGGACAACTCATTGCCAATTCTGAACAAAACCAACCAATGATTTTCTTATTATTTGTGGGATTGGTTTCTCCTATTCTTGCATCTGCATTAGCCGCTGGTGGTGGACTTGCTGTTTGGACGGGACTAGGTAAAGTTACATCATTTGGCTCTGAAATTGCAGCAGGAATTGCCACTGGTGGAGCAAGCACAGCAGCAACAGTAGCTATCAATACCACAAAACTTATCGCTTCAAAAACCAGGAACAGATAATCAACCATGCTCAAACCAAAATCAAAATCACAGCCACTTCGCCTCCTCAGTTACGGACAATCTACATCAGCACCAGTTGCAATTACAACTACAGTAGGCGCAGCAGCAGGCATACTCTCTCTTCTCTTACAATTTGTCAATTTTGGAGCACATTCTGCTGCTGCCAAATATATGAAAGGTATGACATTTGTACAACTCCAAGATGGAACAACCGCAGCAGCTAAAACTCTTGGTCCTGGAGAAAGAACTAACGAAACTGTGAAAACTTTTGTCACCAATAGCATGGTGAAGTTATTCAACTGGGATGGAATTATCAACACCGACGAAAATGGTAAGCTCATTCAAAAAGTTGATAAGGGAGTAGAAATCGAAACCGAAAATGGAGGTAGAAGGAAAATTCCCAGTGATGTTTGGTCAGCAGCATTTACTTTATCTGAAAACCAAGATTTTCGTGCCAGCTTCCTCAAAAAACTAGCTGAAACAATTCCTGAAGGCATACTCTCTGGGCAAGGTACCGTCACACTCGTCACCAACTACATCTCTGAACCGAGAAAAATATCCTCAGGCAAGTGGGAAGTTGATATTATCGCCAGTTTAGTTACGTTTAATGGCGAAAGAAACAAAAGTAAAGGTTTACCTTTTAATAAAACAATAACTGTTGCAGCAGTAGATACACCACAGAATCCACCTCAAACTACTGATATTGCTCAAAAAGTATACCAAGCTAGACTTTCTGGTTTAGAAATTATTCAAATTGTCGATTATGAACTCGGTAAAAAGAAAATATAGCCAGAAAAATTAACTATTAGTAAATATTTTACAATAATTATGTTACAGTTCCAATCTGACAATCAAAACAAGGTTAATAATAACGGGAATTTACAACAAGCTAATTCTGTTGATGCACTCTTACCGTTAGATGAAGAATTAGTGACAAATCCCGAATCTGAAGAGAAATTAGAAGAATTAGAAGAGGGGGAAGAGGAAGAAAACCCCGCAGCCGTTCAAACTAAACACGACTTTGTAACTTCTCCCTGGTCAAGACTTGGTATTATTGGAGGTGCATTTGGAGTAGGTTTTCTAGTCATGTTTGTCGTCCTTAACGGCATGATGAACAGTGGCAGCAATACTGCCCAAACTCCAGTTGTACTCTCCTCTCCTACTCCCACATCCACACCATCCGAAGAGAAAGATGGGGATGTTTACGCAAAACTAGCACTGCAAAAGCAACAGCAAGAACTTGAAACACTCAACGGTAAAGAGGAAGAAACTAAAGACAATAATACTGAACAAGAAACTGCAAATACAGAAAAACAAGCTTTAGCTACCACTGACACAAATACTAACAAAACTGCAAGCCAAACTAGAGTTACTCCCCAACAAACACCTCTTAAAAGACAGGTATATCAGGAACCAAACCCCGAAGGCGAATACAGACTAAGGCGCAGTGCAGTACTCGCATCTCGTTCCATCGAACCCAAAAGCGCTACTGCAACTTTCCCTCGAATAACCTTACCAATTAGTAAAAATAATACTGCTCCCGCACGCACAATCTCATCACTCAGCCCTCTTCGTATATCAGAAACACCAAAAAACCCCCTCGCCGAACTCGAACGCCTGCGTAACTTAGGAAGTATCGGTAGGGTTGAATATGCCAGCGCTAACAACACTACCGTTGCAAGCAAGGTAAGTGAAGAAGAAGTACTCAATAGCGATGAAACACCCCGTCGCCGTCGCCGCAACCGTCGCAGTGAAACAAGCGAAACAAGCGTTGAAAACACAATCAACAGTACACCCAACAACACAGGGGAGGTTGAAGAACTGCGTCCCCGGTGGGAACCAACTCGCAATACAGCCAAGTTTACTGCATCTTATAGCAAGCAAACCCAACTCGCTTCTGTTAACTACTTGAGTGATGAAGCCCAAATTTTAGAGGAAAGACAAACTCAATATTTAGTAGTAGGTTCTTCTGCAAGCGCTACCTTGGTTACTCCCCTGATACTTGCCCAAGGCAGTACAAATAACAATATCAGGTTTGTTGCTCGGCTAGATGAACCAATCAAAAGTAATACAGGTGGAATAGCCATCCCTGCTGGCACCCAGGTAGCAGTTGCAATGACTGGTGTAGATAGTGGATTTAATATCACCGCCCAAGTCAGCGCCATACTCAAAGATGGTACTGAATACCCCATCTCCCCCGGCGCAATCTCAATCCTGGGTAAAGGTAACAACCCCCTTATTGCCCGTCCCTACAAAGGTAAGGGGGGTGAAATCGCTCTTGGTGACGCCACTCTCGGTACTATCGCCGGACTTGCAAAGGTGGGGGAAATTATCAACCAGCCTGAAGAAATAACCGAAGATTTACTGTTCGGTGGTAGTCGCACCCGTTCTAGAGGCAATAACCGCAATATCGCAGGTGCATTTTTACAAGGTGCATTCGGCAAAGTTGCTGAAACTATGGGCAGCCGCACTCAAAAGGCTACTAGTGAAATTACCAGCCGTCCCAACATCTGGTATGTACCTGCTAATACCAAAATTTCTATTGTCGTCAATCGCTCTATCAAACTGTATTAAGCCGTGAAAGCTAGATATTTATTCGGTTTCAGCTTACTTTTCTTCAGCGCGAGCGCACCGCTCGTACTACCTGTACAAACCGCTACAGCAGGTATCGTAAGGCAGGTGCAAGCATCCCAGGTATCAGGAGAAAAAGCGACTGGGCAAACAGTCAAGGTATGGGCGGGACACGGGGTATCCATTTCGTTTTACCGCACTGAGGAAGTTATTAAAAAAATCTGGTTGGACGATCCCTCTAAGTTCGTAATTGATGTGGATGGATGTCTGGAAGGATTAGGGAGATGTTCAAAAGAAGGAACAGGAGCAGGACTTATTCACCTTCGCCGTATCGAAACAGTAAAAATCCCCGGTTTGCCACAAGCTACCTACGGCGCACATCTCACTGTAATCACTGAATCTGGAAGTACCAAAAAATCCTATCACTTTCGTATTGTACCCGGTACAGGAAAACCCGAATACAGCCAGTTAGAAATTATAGGCGATTCAAGCAATGACCGGGAACTCAGACAACCAAAAGCTGATTACACCGCCATATCTGATAGCAAGTATATCGCCAAAGGAATGCAGTTTGCACTTTCCAAACAGTGGATAACCAGCGATACCCCGCTGTGGGAAAGACTAACCAAACTCGTCGAGTTGCGATCGCTTGGAGAAGAACTCACCATCGCTGCAAGCAACGCCGGGGTATCGATGAAATTAGTTGAAAAGCTCATGCTTATGGGTGGGAAACGTCTTCTCGAAATGCCCCCACGTTCACTCAACACCCAACAAGTTAATACAAATAATACTCAACCTACACCATTCAATCTAGTTGTTGAAAAGAAGAGATAATTATGGAAACCAGAAACGTTACAACAGATCATCAAAAACTTAAAGTTATAAATTTTACAGCACATCAGGAAAGTCCACAGGAGGAGAGAAGTGAGCAGGGGAATACCATCCACGTAAACGATGAAATAGTGGCAATTGTTCCAGTTTCAACGACCGTACCTAACCAACCTACGAATAATCGCAGTCAGGGATACCAATGGCGGGAAGCAAAAATGAACACCTGGCGCTATCTCATGGTTGCTGGTATGGTAGCAGGACTCGCCCTGCACGGTTTAATGAGATTCGGGGGTAGCTACAATATCGGCAGTCTCGTATTTGGGGATAAAGCTGTCGCAGCTACACCAACGAATGTTTCAAATTTGAGAGAAGTTGCTAAAGGAAGTATCCCCCCAGCAAACTTCTCCTCGAATGATTCAAATTTGAATCATTCGACCAAACAAGCTAAAACACTGAAAGAACAACCTCTTGCGGTCAAATATGTCAACGGCATTCCCGTCCCCGACTGGAGCAAAATGAACTTCGAGAACATGAAGTTAAAGGAAGCGGGTTCGGTAGAATTTCCCAATGTCAAAAACCCCGGCATGAAAGAAAAGCGCGTTTGGAGTGCAGGACAGTCGCTTGCTCTTGTAATGGAACTGGGGGATTTTGAAGCAACTGAATTCAAAATCGAAAACCTCAACCTCCAACAAATATCGCTTCTTACAGGTATAAGCCTCAAGGATTTCACGCTCTCAGATTTTGAGACTCTCAAATGGCAAACACTTGGAGATTTAGTGGAAGCTATCCCAGGACTGGAAAATAAAGATATTGCTGATATACCCGCCCTTGATGATTATGTTGCTAAAGTAACAGGGGATAGCTACACAAGTCAAACTGTCGGGGAAGCACTCAACAATTACCCCCAACTTGAAAAAGCGGAACTCGGTAAATATATTAAGCTCGACCAGTACAAACTCAACAGTATCCCCGGCATTGAGAAAGCTCTACTCAAGGAATTTACCAACTGGCAGAATACCACGATCGCCAAAGTACCGGGATTGGGGAAAGTACCATTTGATGAGTTTCCAGGAGTACCAGTACCCGATATCAGCTTTGTCGGCAAGGTAGATATGGTACTTAAAGAGGTAGAAAACGGTAGGTGGAAATCAATATCGGGTAGTTATCAAGAAGGGTTCAATGTACCCTGCTATAACTTTGAATGTGCTCACATCGAGGTAGCTGGAAGCGATATCCTCACTGGCGCAACCTGGATGTCAGGTAAATTCCAAAAGGTAAGAGGTGGATTTGGGATACTGGGTAAACTCAATGGTGGGAAGGAACCAACCGGACGCCACCCCTTTGGTAAATCATTTAAACACGTCCTGTGGGATGTCAAAGAATCGACAGGTACAGTCACAAGCGCGATGTTCTTTCGCATCTGCAAACGCGGATGGATTGACTTGGGATGTTCACCCTATTTTATCGGGCCAGTCCCCTTCTTTGAGTACAAGGAGATGGACCCTATCATCTTAGGCGCACCCCTTACTGTACCTAAAAAACCTTAAGTAATATCCTTCGGCTCAAAAGCCGCTCGTTGTGTTTTCCTCCACGCGCTTAAACGAGTTTTTATGAATAACCTATATTTCGCCACAGCCAAAACCGTCAAAGTTAAACAAACCCAAGAGGGTCAACCCTCTGCTTCCAGCTACGACTTCAGCAAGTATACCAACCAATTAATGTCTCCCCAAGGACTAGCACTCGCCGGGGGAATATTAGCACTATTTCTCCTACAAATGTTCTCTGCTGGTAAGAAGAGCAAACTCGCCACCAGCTATTGGGGCGGAGGAAAAGAAACAGCACGCGCCAAGAAAAAAGCCATCAAGCAAGTCATCTCTCCCAAGTGCGATAGCGCTAGCTTGTATATTGGAGTACATAAGTACAAGGGACAAAAACCACCCAAGGGGAGTGGGGGAATACCTGTATATGTACCCGATGTTCAAAGAGGTACAGCTGTTATTGGGGCACCTGGTAGCGGTAAATCCTTCTCGGCAATCAACCCCATGCTTTACTCAGCTATCGACCAAGGGTTTGGTATTGTTCTATACGACTTTAAGTACCCCAGCCAAGCCAAAATAGCTAGTTACGCAAAATCAAAAGGGTATTCTGTACACGTCTTTGCTCCGGGTTTTCCCGAATCTGAGGTATGCAACCCTATCGATTTCTTGCGCGATAGTAGCGATGCTGAAACCGCAAGGCAGTTGGCTACCGTGATCAACAAAAACTTCCGTATGCTTGGTGGTGGCTCGGAAGACGCATTCTTCGGTCCTGCGGGCGACCAGTTAACTCAGGCAATCCTGATGCTCACCAAAGACTTTGGGGAGTTTGCTGATATCATGACCGCAGCAGCTATCCTCTCAAGCGAGAAGATGGTCGAACGCCTGATGGCAGCAAGTCTTAATCCGTGGATACGGATAGCCTTCGGTCAATTATTTAGCTCCAGCGGAAGTGAAAAAACCATCGCGGGTATCGCCGGTACCGCCTCGCTCATGTTCACGCGTTTCATGGCAAAGAACACGCTTGGTTGCTTTGTCGGCAAGACTACTCTACCACTAGAGGTAGGCAAGAAACAGATGATTATCTTCGGACTTGATCGCGAACGCCGCGATGCAGTTGGTCCGCTGATGACTTCAATCTTACACATGACCGTCGCCCGTAGTATTGCCAAAAAGAGGAAAGACACTGGTCCACTTGTAGTTAGCGTTGACGAGCTGCCATCGATTTTTCTCCCAGACTTATTCAAATGGCTTAACGAATCCCGAAGTGAAGGATTCTGCGGAATTCTCGGATGGCAAAACATGGGGCAGTTGGAGAAAATTTATGGCAAGGAAATTTCAAAAGCAATCCTCGGTGCGTGTGGTACCAAGTTTATTTTCAACCCTGGTGAAGAGGAATCTGCAAGGGTTTTTAGTGCTTACCTTGGTGAAGAAGAAATTAAATATAAGCAGAAATCCCGGTCAACCGGAGGGGGGAAAGCTTCAACATCAATTTCCGACCAAGAACGGACTCGCAAACTGTTTGAACCTGCCCAATTTCTCAAATTACCACCTGGTAAATGTGTATTTATCAACCCTGCTTATAGTAATAATAATGAAGGTTCTGTTCCTATTTTAAAAAATATTAAAGTGCCAAAATATATCATTGGACTAGAGGAAGAAAACGATAGGCAATGGGATAAAGTTATCAAACAACTTGCTCGAAAAAGTACCCAAAAAAGACCAACTCAAGAAGACTTGGATGCCAGAGTCAAAGAGGTAGACAAGCGTTTTCCCATTCCTCAAGCACCCGTAGAAGCAGGAAATACGCCATTACCTGTGGATAGTTACAAAGAATTTTTCTCATGATTCCTACAACTGTTGTCAGAAAAATTAGCAAGTTTCAAAACTTCCCTAGATGGAATTACAATTTTCTCAATTATATCAAAAGAAATACTTTTATAATATCCTAGTCTATCATAAAGACCGCAATAATGCAGATAATATTTATGACAATACATTTTCCCATTATGGTACTAAACCATCATTACTAATCATTAGATTTGATATTCAGTTAATCTTCGTTCAATACCAAAAAATAGTACTCTTGATAGATTACCAAAACCACTATGTTTGACCCCCAGCAACAACGAATAGCAGATAACTATCTTCAAGTAGCTGATACTGCTGGTAAAGCAGCCTTGGAATTAGCCAAAATCCTGATTAACACTTTCAAAAAGATTCAAGAAATACTTAAAGAAGGGGAAGAAACAGATAAAATTGCAGTTGAGGTAGGCAAGGATATTTACAACCTCGTACCCGATGAATCTACCCCTAGGGCTTACAAATGGGAAAAGGTAGATTTAAATCAGGAGCTAGGTGGTAGAGACACAGTAGTCTTCATGCCGGATATGTACATGGATAATGTACAGTACAGCATGACAGTTGAATATAATACACAAAACGAACCTAGCGAATATCAAGCACAAATTATCGCCGCCCGAATTGTACAAGACGTACCTGATTTAGGTGATAATTCCACAGATTACGAACCAGCTATCAAAATAACTGCCTATACTGAATCAGGTGATAAAACTGTCATTTACAAACAAGATTCACAGGGCAAATGCCGAATAAACTTAGTCACAGAAAATCTGTCTCAAGATGAAATTCTGGATGTAGCTTACGAACCACTCGTGAAGCTACTACCTCCTTCATCTGATATCATTAAAAATTCCCAAAATACCAAAAACAATCTAGAAGAAAATAACAGTAGTGTACAGTCTGAAATTAACGTTAATGGCAACTTAGATATTGAAACCAACAAAATTGAGAATCTATCGATAGCAGCAAATGATATGCTATTGCAAGTCTTCAATAATAAGAATATTGAAGAAAATTCAACAGAGTTAATTACTACTGATGCCAAGGAAATTCAATCAGTAGAATATACTCCAATAGAAGATGTACCGCCGTCAGAAGAGGCAGTTGGATTTCTAGAAGATGTAGATATTAGCAATCCTCCGGATTTTGATGATGCACCAGATGAAGATGAGAAAATTACTGCAGTCATTCCGATTAATGAGTCAGCAGAATTAATAGATAATACTGGTTCAACAACTATATCAGAACCAAGTCATCAGATAGATAACCAACCTTCAAATCTTGAAAATTATGACTCCACATTATCAACCATATCAGAGTCAGCCGAAGAGAAGTTTGAAGAAGTTGTCATCAGTAGTGTTCAGGAAGAGGTAGAAAATCAGGAAAATTTTACTTCAGTAGAAATAATACTTACTAATAATAAGAAATCTGTTGAGTCAGAAGAAAGCCCAAGCACAACTCCCAAAAGAGAAAATTTGGAAGAAGAAGAACAATATGCTGCTCAATATACTTACCAACAAGCAGCCAATTCCAAGGGGGTAGAACCGCAAGCGCAACAATGGGCACGTCAAGTAGAAGTACCAGTATACGAGATAAAAAACAAACAAGCAGAAAAAGAACGTTACAACGGCGAAAACAAAGATATTGCCCAAGCTGCAACCCAAATGTTGAAAAAATATGGCACCATCGAGCAAGATGGTTCTCGTATTTACAGAAGTGATACCTTTGTAATTCGGCAAGAAGCAGATACCATCAGCGTCCACCGCCGCAGTGACGAACTTCAGGGTTGGAATAACTCGTTGATGGAATTCAAACCCGGTAAGGGAAACAAAGAACCCAAAATCACCAAACAGCCTAAAGAAATGTTAGGGGTGGAACGTCAGGAATTTTTGATGGTAAACGAACACCTCCAGGATAAGGGTAAACTACCCGACTTAAATTCTTCAGATATCCGGGATGTGGCAAATACACTTGGTTCTCTTGCCCCTGCTGGTACCATCAAAACCCTTGAGGTATTCAAACAAAACGAGATGCTGGATACTCTCAACAACATACTCCTCACAGCAGGTAAAGATGAACTCGCTGTAGGAGAATTTACCACTAAACGCACCCGTGACCCTCAAGGAAAAAAAGCCAGCCTGCAATTGTTTAAAACCACTGAGGAAAGGGGTACTCAGGAACAAGTCCTGTTTGACTTAACTAAAACCGAAGCTGGCATTACAAAGGAAGTAGCCAAGATGAATATCTCTGACTACGATATCAACCAGGTGAAGTTTATTGCCCAAAATGCCCAAAAGCTTAACCTAGAACAAATCTTCGGTAACTCACAGCCTACCGCCGCACCTCCCAAAGAACAACCAATACAAGCAGCAGGCGATATCCCCGTCAAAGTCCACCCCTACATCGCCGAGGAATGGGCGAACATGATCAAGCATAGCGGTCCTAACTGGGGAGGGGCAATGAACCAGGGTAATGCAGAAATTCTCCAGCGCATAAAAGACAACGACGGCAAGTTACCAATTGCCTCGCAGCGGGAAATGTACTTCAAAATTTTGACCTACAAAACTGATGAAGCTCAGAAAAGGGGTGAACAAGTCGTAGATTTTGTTCCTCTCAAGGATATTATGAATGATTTACAAACATGGCGTGGTCAAGAAATCAAAACGCAGTATACTCCTACAGAACACATAAGCGTCCCCCAACGTCAAACCGTCACCGCTGCTGCACCTAAAGCTAAGTCAGGAGGGGTGGAATTATGACACTTTGAGGAAGACAGCAGGCAGATTTAACTAATGGGGTTCGGGGGCTATTAGTCCCGCACTGTACCCCTATCAGTGTCAGGAGGGGGCTAGCAACAGTTTGTCTTGACCACCTGTCAAGAAATATGTGTAAGAAAGCACCAATCGATTGAGGAGTCGGATAATCTTTTGTTAACGATGAGAATTGTTCGGTTACTACTGGCGATCGGTTCTGTTGAAGATTAATGGTGTTAAAGGCGGACAAACCGATACCACGTTTTTCCAGCATATCGGTCATTGGAAGCACTTAAGTGCTCAGTCTGCTGGTTCTATCAAGGTAAGAATTACCATCGCTGCTCCCGGCGGGCGCTCTGCGCCATCGCTTTTTACTGGAAATAAATCGAAATTCTGCTATCTAGATTTGTAGCAACCTTTACCAGAAAAATTATTGCTAGTTAAAACATGAAAACCTCGATGCTTAAACTTTCACTAATCTTAGCTACTCTCATATCCACGCAATTATTGGGCGCTGCGTCTGCCCAGAGTAACCCACGTTCTGGTTTTGGGACGATTAAGGTGCAAGAATTTATCTCTTCTAACCGTATTAAAGTTACTATCCCAAAAGCTGTGGCTGTACAATTGTTTAACAACTTAGAAGAACAAGAAGGAAGAAAGTCCGAGGACATTTCAGTTGCGTATCCCACAAGAGAAACAGCTGTAATCGTACATAGCATAGTAGGTTTGGCTGATGATTCAGTAGGTGGGATACGAAATCGCATCTCTTTTGAGACGCAACCAAAATAAATGGGAAATTGTTTGGGTAGGTCGGCAATATAAGTGCCAATTAGGTCGAGGACATCAAGACTGGTCTAGCAGTCTTTGCTCGTAGCTGGGTTTTTAGCCTTCGTCAAGTCTAATTTAATTGTTACTTCAGCCACCGTAGTCAAGACGATTTATGCAGTAGCATTTTATTCTATAACAAGATACGTGCAATTTTCACGCTTTTGTTGCAGCGCTTCTATGATTGGAGAAATGCCAGCAAACCGAGCTTTTATGGCCGCAGTTTACTTTTCTTAATTTTTCTACGCTGGACTCACATATCAATGCGATCGCTCGTCTGCAAGGAAGTCCACAGGGCATCGGTGCGCGTGACGGCACTGATGCTGTTTGTTCAGTCTGTCCTCGCGCCTAACGGGACTTAAACATTTTTGAGGGAGAAACAAGCCTCAAAACCATACAGGGTAAGGGAAATACACCAAATGCTCAAAAATGGCTCAAACCCAGATATATCAAAAAACAAGCGAATACCATTTAAGCGTATGAAGAAAGTTTGGAGCAATCAATCCCATGATCGCGCTAACGGATCAATTGGTATATCTGGATCAATCTCAATCACGGTGATTTTGGCATTCTCAACCACCGTATTTCCCATAATCGTATTGTGCATTGCCTCAAACTTCGATTCTTCAGAAGCAATGCGTTCTTCGTGCAAAATGACATGGTAATGCTTGGGAATTGGCTCACAGCGAGTCTAATCGTTCTACTGCATCCCAATCTATATTTTGTCGTTCTTGGGCCAATCTTGTCCGGAGTTCAATCTGTCGTTATATTGACAGCCTGGGTAGCTTATGTATTAGGCTACCAACGAATCGCACGATTGAAGTCATTGCAACTTCAATTAAAGTCACGTTATCTCCACCTGATTGCCTTCAGCAGTCGCCTGCTCAACGGCTGCGCCGTTGACGAACGCGAGTGCGTGTCGCTTTGCGACGAGCGTGTGCAAAGGAGCGCTTACGTACTTCTGCCTTTCTTCAATAAGGATTATTTGAACTTTACTATCTCTAAGGCGCTGACTCCCATTACGATTCCACAAAAGTTGTTAAAGTCGATTGGGCAAGAGGGAAAATCGGGATTGCGTTTATCAGTTTGTTCCACCTGATGATGCTCGTGATGTGATTTTCAGGCAGTGATTAAATAGGGATGAAGCGTCAAACCGTGAGTCGGTGTCAGTCACTAATAATATAGATATAACTATAACGAAACAAGTAATTGACACATCATTACAGTTAGTCCCCAAGTGTTAGACATTGCAATCGGCACTCAAAACCCGAATTTTGATTCGGTGTCAGTCACTAATAATGCTAAAGCAGAGTAATGAGTATGGCTAAAACTAAGAAATCAGAAAATGTTCCCAACGCGATGCAAGAAAAGTTTAATGGCATTGTGGCGATAACGAATGATTTTGCCAAACAACATTTAAACGATGAATATGCCCAGTTGCTCCGCTTTGCGACAGCAGCTCTATGTCGCAAGAGACCATCTCCACTGGCAAGGGGTAGGGAGAAAACTTGGGCTTGTGGGATTACTCATGCTATCGGCATGGTCAATTTTCTCTTTGACCCTTCACAAAATCCTCACATTAGTGCCAAGGAAATCTACCAGTGGTTTGGTGTGAGTCCTAGCACCGGGCAGTCGAAATCAAAACAGGTACGAGATACCTTGGATATGCATCAGATGGACCCTGATTGGTGTCTGCCCAGTAAGTTAGACAACAACCCCATGACTTGGATGATTTCTGTTGATGGATTTATCTTGGATGCAAGGTTTGCACCCCGAGAAATTCAGGAAGTAGCATATACACAGGGCTTAATTCCTTATATTCCGGATAAAGGTGAATCGGAGGATATTGATGACATTGATGACAAACAAGCATTACCCCATCATCAAAAAGCGGTTAATCCTTCTGCAAATGCACTATATGTGCTGGATGTGTTTTTAATTGACGGTCCAATTACGGAGGAATTTATTGCTCTGAATTCAGTGGTGTCTCGAACCATTGAGATTAAAGGCAGCAATACTTTGGAGGAACTCCATAAAATCATCTTCCAGGCATTCGACCGCCAAGAAGAGCATATGTACGAATTTCAAGTGGGAGGAAGTGGCCCGCAAGATCCAAATGCAAGACGGTACTGCTTGAAACAACCATTTTCAAGTTCCGGTTTGACACAAGCGCCTACAGGGGATGTGTCTAGTACTTCAATTGCTTCCCTAGTACAGCACGGCGTAAGTTAACCGACTATTGTTGTGGGAGAATAAGCAATTAGATTAAAAGTAGTTTTTGCTGACAAGTAGGAAATCAGGGCGTGGCACGATTAGCTCCAAAGGAATTAAAATTGAGCGATTGCGATCGCTTAGAACTCCAACAGTTGGTTAACCGACACAATACACCACAACAGATAGTAGTGCGAGCAAAAATCATTCTCCTAGGGTCGGAGGGGAAAAATCATGGCGAAATTGCTCGAACATTAGATATTAGCTTGGATATGGCTCGTTTATGGCGAAACAGATGGTTGGAAACTAGCGATCGAGAATTGTCTATTTTTCAGAGATTACAAGACTCTGAGCGTACTGGCGCACCGGTAAAATTTAGTATGGAGCAAGTAATCGAATTATTTGCGCTTGCATGTTCGCCACCCGAAGACTACGGACGAGCCATAAGTCATTGGACACCAAGAGAACTGGCGGACGAAATTATGAAGCAAGGGATTATTGAAAGCATATCCGTCCGACATGTTGGAAGATTATTGGAGGAAGCAGAACTTAAACCTTACCAGAGTCGCTACTGGTTAACCCCCCCCTGAAGATGAAGAATTTGATGCAAAAGTGGAAGATATTACTGGCTTATACATGAGTGCGCTCGAACGCGCTCAAAACGGAGAGCACACAATATCAATTGATGAAATGACTGGTATTCAAGCTATAGAGCGTTTAGAAAAAGACTTACCGATGCGACCAGGTAAAGTTGAAAGACGGGAGTTTGAGTACGTTCGTCACGGTACACAGAGTTTAATTGCCAATTTTGATGTCGCTACTGGTAAAATTGTCGGGGCTACTTGCGGAGATTCTCGAACCGAAGAAGATTTTGTTCTCAATATTCGTCGAATCCTTGAAAGTGACCCCAATGCCAAAAAATGGCATCTAATCATGGATTGTCTTAATACTCACCAGTCTGAGTCACTGGTTCGTTTGGTTGCAGAACAAGAAGGTTTGAATGTTGACCTGGGTATTAAGGGGAAAAGTGGCATACTCAAATCCATGAAATCTCGTACTGCTTTTTTGAAAGACCCAACACATAAAATCGTTTTCCATTACACACCCAAACATTCTTCTTGGCTCAACCAAATAGAAATTTGGTTCAGTATTTTAGTTCGCAAGTTACTTAAGCGTGCTAGCTTCAAAAGTCAGGATGACCTCAAAACTCGAATTCTCGAATTTATCGACTACTTTAATCAAACAATGGCTAAACCTTTTAAGTGGACATATAAGGGTAAAGTGTTGGCTATCTAATACTTGGTTTATTTACGCCGTGTTGTACTAGGCTTATCTGTTGATGAGGCTTTTGGTTACTGGTTCGACTTTGGTGATGATTGGTGGCACCAGATTAATGTCACAAAAATCATAGATAAGGCTGCATCGAGCAAGTATCCCAAAATCACTAAGCGCTTTGGAGCTAGCCCTCCTCAATACGCGGATTTTGAGTAGGAGAACCATAAAAGATCTGCACAAGTTTGAATAAGTCACTTTTTGCAGGTTCACCCTTATGCAACCATTCCATTAAATCATAAGGGTATAACCAAAAGCTCTCAATAAAATCATTTTTGTTGTAAATTGGGCTGTCATCTAACTGAATGCGCGTAAACCTTTATAAAAGCAGACACGTGGTACTCATGTGGTGTTAAATACCCAGCCCTTTCAACGCGAACAAATGAACTATTTTCTCGTTTAGACGATTTAAATTGTGGATTGCGAGAAAAAATAGAGATTTTTTGCAATTCCTCACGCGATAGCGAAGCTTGCGCTATAGGCGCTAAGCCGGGGGAGGCTTGCGCCGAAGCGATCGCCTGTTACTGAATCAGTGTTCTAGGGGTTGAACTGGCTCATGAAGCAGAGCGAAGGCAACGTCGGCGCAACATAAAACCAGTTCCAATTAAGCCAATACCAACTAGCGTCCCTACTCCGGTTTCCGGTTCTGGAACAACCTTAATAGTGCCAGCCACTAAAGCCTGTCCTCTTATGGGATCGTTTGGATTTGGACTGATTGTGTCGTTCTCAAAAAAGTCTAGTATGCCAGTAGCACCTCTGAATATACCCTCACCGCCAGTGATAATCAAAGAACCAGAGCCAGACCCTGTGAGGTTTACAAAGTCAATTAAAGCCGTGGCACTAGCGGTTCCAGACACCTTGTTAGCACCGCTACCACTGAATTCAATAAAGCCTTCTGGGAAGCCCTCTAAGCCGATTGCTGTTGGATCGGTGTTAAAGGTGAACAAGCCAGTAGAGAAGTCAGTTAGGGCGTAAACTAAACCGTTATATTCGGTGAGTCCATATGGTGCATCAGTACTTACAGCCCGTTCAATTGCCCGTGAAAACTTCTCGTTAATCGGCTCAACAGCGATTGTTACGTCGTAGTTACCACTAAATGGGAACAGAGTCTGTGCGATTGGCTTTGCCACTGCCCCTTGGGCAATCGCCTTCTCGTTCCCTGATCCAAAACTCAGTAAAGTCAAAGCTGCAGGAACAAGCCATGCAGCGTAAGAGCGAAGTACCGTTAGCATTGTTTCATATTACCTATCTTCAAGGGAACTTTTATGTAAAAAATATTACTTTTTGCTTGCCGAAAACAGTATACAGCACATTAAATTGCGACGGCAATGAAAAAATTGTCGCTCCGCTTGATGTATCTTTAGAGACCATTTAATCTTTTAATGCGGCGATTCTTAAGACATTACTGTCGTCAGTCATAGCACCACAAATAGTATTAAACCTTTATAGTATTATGTGTTTAAGCATTTAACAGCTAATAAAATTATGAGTTTAAATGTTTAACTGTTGCTTCAAATCTTCTACGTTCTGGACTTGGCTCCAGTCGATGTCTGCAAAAGTTGGCATGACACGAAATTGAAATGGAAAGCTTAATCCCATCTTTGTCAACCGTATATTCGCAGTTTATCGTGTAGCACTGATTTTTCAAGAATGGCTAAAAGGTAGCTATAATCAAGGCTTTCAGACCCGGAATGCATTATTTAACAAACATCTCGGCTCAATGCCTTTATGACTACTAGTCAAGGTTTAATTTTACATCTTTTTCTGAAACAAAAGCATGGTTCAGTCATGAGAGAGGTTGAGGAACTAAACTTAAAAGTCGGTCATGGAATAGAAGGGGATATTAACGCTAACCCTATTAGTCCTAGGCAAATTTTAGTTGTAAGGTATGAAGATATTGTAGACTTCGCAATTCCACCAGGGGAATTACGAGAAAATATTGTCATAGCGGGGATAAAACCTGAAAATTTTACTCCTGGTTCTCTTATCACTTTTGAGAGTGGTGCTGCTATTCGTTTAACTTTTCATTGTGAACCATGTAAGCGCATAGCTCATTTAGTTGATTCATTAAACAGTCTTCTATATCAAAGAGGTATTTTAGGTGTAATTATCAATTCCGGTAGAATTCATGCCGGGAATAAGGTTCAGATTCAAACTGACAAATTTCCAGCATTCTCTGAAAAACCTTATGAACGCTTTCTCGATTTTATAGTCAAAGTACCATCAGGAAAAGTAGTTAATTATAAACAGATCATTCAAGCTATTGGAGTAGATAACAGCTATATTAGGGCTATTCCTATATATCTGAAAAAAACATCTGCTGATGATTATCCAATTCACAGAATCTTAGATTCTCAAGGCTATTTAATAACATATGTTCCGGAGCAAAAGAAAAAGCTAGAATCTGAAAGTATTGAGGTTTTAGATAAGCTAGATTCATTAAGTAACCGTAATAGATATTTTGTTGATATCAATAAATATTTATATAAAAATATGAATGTTTATTTTCATGAAAATAAACATTCATATTAAAATTATTAATGTTAATTGAGTCAAGAAAGATTGAGCACATTTTTCAATAAGATAAATACTGTCCAATTTCTGGTTGTTGACGACGCAGAACAGTCATTGCTTGCTGCTGGATTTGACGAACTCGCTCTCGACTGACATTTAGCTTCTCTCCAATCTGAGCCAAACTTAGTTCTTGATTATCTAACAGTCCAAAGCGCAAAATTAATACCTCACGCTGCATGGGTTTGAGTGATGCTAACAAATTATCCAAGTCCTGGCGCAACAGTTGTTGAGTTATCTGTTCATTGGGTGAGATGCCCTCATCACTTAGAAGTTCACTCAATTGTGTGTCTTGGTTATCCCCCACTTTCATATCTAAAGAAACTGTTCCACGAGCAATACTCAGATATTCTCGAATTTGGCTTGGGTTTAAGTCTAATTTCTCAGCAATTTCTGTAACTGTGGCACGCCGACCGAGTGTTTGAGATAATTCTCGCTGTACCTTCTTTATTTGATTCAGTTTTTCGTTAATATGAACAGGTAGCCTGACTGTGCGTGATTTCTCGGCAATGGCCCTTGTGATTGCTTGGCTAATCCACCAGTAGGCATAGGTTGATAATTTATAACCTCGGTTAGGATCAAACTTTTCTATCCCTCGTTGTAAACCAATTGCCCCTTCTTGAACTAAATCTAACAACTCTAGATTCCGACGCTGGTATTTTTTAGCTATGGAAACGACCAGTCGTAGGTTGGCTGTGATCATCTTTTGCTTGGCGACTTTCCCTTGCTGAAGTATTTGAGTGACTTCAGCTTCGCTTTGATTGACAAAATTAGCTAATTCTGCCAAGGTTGGTTGGCGACTCAATTGTTGAGTGAGGTGCTGTTTGTGCTGCTCAATGGCAATCATTTGCTGTACAAGCCTGCCATAAGCAATTTCCTGGTCTGCTGTTAACAAGGGAAACTGACCAATTTCTTGTAAATAAACGCGAACCATGTCAGAACTCAGGCTGGACATACAACTAGAATACTTCTCCAGAATTAGACGAATTTAAAATTATAAATCAAATAGCTCAAGAATTTTCTAACTTTCTATTTTGGAAGATAAGACATTTTATACGTTACCGTAGCTTCTCGTTTTGTTGATTAATCAATCTCTGTTACTAGCCATTGCCACTCAGTTACTACGGTGTTAGGTATGTTAAGAACTAGTGGCTTTTCAGCAGAGATTGGCACATAAAGTTTGAGTGCATCGGTTGTTGGCAATTTAGCTAAGACATTAGTTAAGTTATATTCACCCACATTAGGAGCAGGTGCAGTGACAGCATATACATCTGATGCACTTAGCAATTTTCCTTCTGTTGTTTTGATTTCTAAGGCTTGGGGGTGAGCAATTTCAAATACACCAGGAAAACCAACCAAACGCAACCTTAAATCCGGTGTTACACTTTGATAATTTTGTTTGAAGAGTAATACTTGCCAACTGTATCCTTTTTCATCTAGGATGGATACTTGCGAGTGGTAACGCAAAACGCCAGGGAAATCGTGATGTTGCCGCAGTAGCGCCTGTGCTGACTCTACACTCCATCCCTCAAAAGCCAACGCTAGAACAATAACCAGGGCGCAACGCCAGAAATATTGCCAAAATTTTCGCTTCAGGTGACACATACACTCAATTTTCTTGATTGTAGCTACGCTTATCGTCCTGGGCGGAATATAGAACAAGCAGTACAGCATCTCTATTCCTACTATCAGTTTCAACCCAAATGTTCTAAAGCAGATGCATCATCAACTAGTACCAGCCGCCCCTCCTTGTAGCCTTAAAAATTAGAAATCACTACATATGAGCTAACGCAGTTAGATAAAAAATAACTGGTTAGCCGTATGAGTTTAACTTCAGAATTAAAGAATAAAGAATCACCCATCAGAAAGTGGTTTGATGATAGATATAATACAGCAGTAGCAAAAATTATCACAACCCACAATCAGTTACTATCCCAACAGGAAATAATTCAGCCAGTAGAGGGAACCGACTTTCCACTAACAGGAAATGCTCTCAGCAAGGCACTCAGCAAATACTTAGGACTCATTTACAACCAGAAAAACTGGTATCAAGGGAGTACACCACTAACAGGCGCACAATTATTAAAAGTTGAATATGTGTTCGACTACTGCATTACAGAGTCTAAATCCCTCGAAGAAGAAGCACTCAAATGCATGATACTTAGTGCTTTAGAAAATTATGTTCGTACTAGAAGAATCCACGAAATAATTCAACCATTTCTCCAAGGAGAAAAGTATCTAAATCTAGAGGCTGAATATTTCAGAAAGTGGTTACCTACTATCCAAGACACAGCCCAAATAATTGGCATATTACCTCGCACTTGGGAAACAGTTAAAAGTCAAATAACACCTGGTAAAATCATCTGCAATGGTTCGTTTCCACTTAGTGGATTTATTGGCGGCGCGGATTATCAGGTCTTAGTAGGAAATACCCTCATTGATATTAGAACAACTGCAAAGCACCGTCCATTCACTCTAGAGAATTTCTACCAACAAATTAGTTACTGTCTACTTGACAGTAATGATACCTACAAAATTAACCAACTTGTATGGTTTTACAGCCGCCAGCAGTCTGCGTTTTGCTATCCAATTAGTAAGCTATTTCACAATCTTAAAGCCACGAGAGAAGAGTTTAAAAAGATGATACTCGCTAATTATGGATATGACAGCAAGCTCGATAGTATCGATAACAAACTTTTTCTTAATCCCAATTTGAAACTGTATCTAGAACCTTGACAACTCTATGAGCGATATACTTCAAGCGAAATTTAACATCGGGATGTTAGTTAATTACACCAAAGAAACAGGATGTATCCTCCCAGGTGGAAAAGCTGAAATCATAGTAATGAAATATGACACCGATGTCAAAATCTACATTTATCATATCCAAAGCTAGAAACAAATTCTCGAAAAGGAAAACCACGTATGAAAATTCAAGATTTTCAACTAACACCCAGCTACAGCATTTACCATGATGGCATGCAGTACTGCTGTCAGATACATTTTGATGACCAGTCAGATAGCGAACCAGAGGAATTGTTCGCAGATTCTGAAGAAGAACTAGCACGCAAAGTTAGCGAGTGCTGGAAGAAATACTTCAAGAAACAAATGGAATTTCATCGCTGCTAAATAAATATCTAAGCAGAATTATGAAACTAGGTTTTTATGCGGTTTTGGGAAAAAGAGATTATCTCAAGTTAAATAACAAAAAAGTTGGGATTTGGGAGTTAACTGAATACCAGCCAACTGGATGGTTATGTTCGCTCTTCATAAAACCAGAAGTCATACCGCAAAACTGCCCAATCATCCATGATTGCGGTGCATTTGGCTACCGTGAGCAAGATTACCCCACCATCAACAGTCAATATGTTGACGCGCAATGGGCAGCCAACCGATATCGAGAGCGCAGCCGTGAGGGGGATACTGTAGTAGCCCCCGACAACCTACTTTTGGAAAATATTAACTGGCGACGGCAATATAATCTAGAACAGGCACAAATTTTCATCCGGATAGCCCAAGAAAAACTGCCCGACAGAAAACCCCTCGCTACCATTCACGGACTGTCAATTCAAGAGAAAATTGAATATGGGATCAAACTTTATCAACTGGGATACAAACGCCTGGGGATAGGCGGGTTGGCACAGCAAGCCAGTCATTATTCAACCAACCTATACATTATCAAAGCCATCATTCAAGCAATACACTCATTCGATAAAACCGTCCACTTTCATGTTTTTGGCTTATGCTCCCCGCAATATGCCAAAGCCTTTTTTGAGATGGGCATTAGCTTCGATGGTTCAACCCACGCCAGAGAAACCTTCAGCGGTAATACACTCCTGTTCAATGATGGAGAAAATCTGCTCAGATATCCAGTCCACCAGGCACCTAAATGCAGTTGTCGAGTGTGTGCGATTGCCTCTGGCACTGCGAAGAGCGCAATCGCCGTATCTCCTGCGGAGACGCAAAGCGAACACGGAGCGTGCGCTTTGCGCTCAGGCGGGGCTTTGCCCATCGCCCTTAGCGGCTCCTCAACGAGCATCGCACCGAGAATCGCGCGAAAACACAACATCAACTCCCAGTTAATAGGAAACCGCACTTCGAGCATCATTAGACTGGCGCACAATCTCAACTCTCTACTAGAAACTTACCACCATATCAAAAAACCAGAAACTCTTTATCTCGTCGCCGGGTGTGGTAAACAAAGCAAGCAGAGAACTGCTGCCAAGGAAGTTTATTGTTCTCAGCATTTTCAAGCTTGTCGTCAATACGCAGAAGCCCAAGGTAAGTGGTACATCCTGTCGCCCCTGCATAAGGTACTAAAACCAGAACAAGTAATTTCGCCCTATGACAAATCTCCCAACTCCTTATCCCCAAAAGAACGCCAACTGTGGGCACAGCAAGTAGCATCCCATATCATGGAGACAACCAATCCCAATGTAGAAATTATCTTCCTCACTGGCAAATTGTACCGACAGCAAGTAATTCCTATCTTGCAAGCACACAATTACACCACCAGGACTCCGATGGAAGGTTTAGGTATCGGTCAACAAATTAAATGGTTATTAAATCAATTGTCAACACCCAAACAACTCGCTCTCAAGCTATAAAATGATAAGCGTGCTGGTTCTTGTTTAAATCAAGAACCAGCACGCCTACACTTTGTTAAGAAAATTGTTCTAATTAACAATATTTTTATACAAACAAAATCTTTAAAGAAATATTCCTAAATATGCGTAGTCCAACTATTGACATTGGAGATAAGTTTGGTTATTGGCAAGTTCTTGAAAATCAAGGAACAGAAATACTATGCCAGTGTACAGCATGTGGAACAAGAAGAGAAGTATTTAAGTTTAATCTTCTCAACGGTAAAACAAAAAGCTGTGGCTGCGTCAAAAAAGGAAACCTTTTAGAAATAGGACAATCCTTCGGCAAGTTAACAGTAATTGATAACCAAGAAATACAACAAGCAGGTAGATTTGTAAAAGTTCTAGTACTTTGTAGCTGCGGAACTGAGAAATATGTCTATAAGCATAGCTTAATTGCTGGTAATACTTTAAGCTGTGGCTGTGGAAGAAAGAAGCCAATCAAAATAACAAGCGAAAACCCAAGAGAATACCACTCATGGAACTATATAAAACAAGTTTGTTATAATAACAAACACCCCTTTTATAAAAAACATGGTGGTTGTGGAATCGAAGTACATCCAAATTGGAAAGATAATTTTAACCAATTCTTTTTAGATATGGGGACTGCTCCCAATAATACAATTATCGCCCGTATCGATACGACTGGAAATTATGCACCTGGCAATTGTTTTTGGAGCAACCGCAAAAAATATTGGCAAGAACTCGAACGAGCAGAAATCAACAAATTTATCAAAAGTTTTTACACCAGCACAGGTCAAGACAAAAAGGTAAAGATATCTGAATCAACTATTCGTATGATACTACTGGAACACATGAACGGGGAAGCCAATATAAACAACATTGCTCGCAAATTTAACATCTCTAAAAATGATGTATTAAATATAATTATTAATATATAAATTACCACGAATTTCGTAATAGCGAATAGTCCTGATAGGGACTCATATATAAGATAAGCGCGATGCTCCCAAAGGGAGCCGCAATCATGCGATCGCAGTAGAAGATACAACTCCAAAGAAATAGCTATTTCCGTAGAAAAAGCTTCCAAGTGCTGTAAAAAAGAATTTGACGCTTGGAAGTTGATAATGACTACTATTACCGTGGCGAATCGTGTCAAAATACTCAAGGAGAAATTTGCCAACAGTTTGGGACTGCCGTTTCAAGACTTATTGCCGGAGTCCACGATATAAGGCTGCTTACGCGAGTTGAACATTAAAGATCGCCAACGATTATTTGACCGGTTTGTCACCCTGTGGACATTCTTGTCTCAAGTACTGAATACGGAGAAAACTTGCCACAATGCTGTCAGTAGAGTAATTGCATGGTTGGCTTCAGAGGACGAGGAAATTCCTTCAGAAGATACCAGTGCTTATTGTCAAGCACAAAAACGGTTAATCGTTTTCTCGCTCAATAAGCCAACAGATTCTGCTATCACAGATTCCATTGTTTAGTGGATTTAATGAATCTGGAAGCAGTGCATCAATTCGCTCATAATGACTGGCTAATTCCTGGTGGAATGCGACCATCTCCCGAATATGGCAATCCAATTCATCTAGGTGCTTCTTCACCATTTCCTTGAGGCTGGCACAAGGAAGAGCACCAGAGACACTAATGTCAATGAGTTTTTTGATCTCATCGAGGGAAAGCCCGAAGCGCTTAGCTTTCTGTATAAACTGCAAACGCTCTGTATCCTCATCTAAATAAACACGATACTGTGACTCTGTTCGCTTGGGAGGATTAAGCAGTCCTAAGCGTTCGTAATAGCGAATCGTCTGAGTAGGAATACCAACTTGACGGCTTAATTCACCTATAAATAAACCTTGTTTCGCTTTCATACCGTCTCCATAAGGGAGGGGAAAGGTAATTCCCTCCCCACATATGCTTTATCCTTGTCCAATACCAGCAGCTACCAATGCTTCGCGAGACACTGGCTGTTGGTTAGAGCAGCACTCAGCTAGCTTGCCATTGACAACAACAGCGGGAACACGATGGATGCCGTACTGATTTGCCTTCTCACGATAGGAGTTGGTGGCAGATTCAGAGCGCAAGTCGTAAACCTGTATTTCGCAGTTAGAGCAGGCAAGCTCCCTTACTAATTTGACAGTTTCATCACACAAGGGGCAACCAGCTGTAAAAACTTCGATTAGACGTTTGGACATCTCAAACTTCTCCTTCTAAACTCTAAGACTAGCCTAAACCTTGTACTTGACTTCAATGTCAAGTGGGTCGGTTGTCAGTATTTGTGCTAGTAGCAACCTGAAAATGTAACTTGAGCGGCTTGAGAACGTAAAAATTCTTTGATTTTCGACCAACAATTCTCGTACGCCTTCGGCGGGGCGTAGCTCTATGGAGAAAATTCAGGAGAGTAAGGAGATAAATAAATTAGATGCGCGCCCACAGATTCAATCGCTATTATGTGGCAAGCTACGCTAACGCTCCTGAAATCGCTCCCAGCAGAAATCCAAATCCTGCCAATGTGCCGAAAAAAGTTACTTTCTTGAGCATCATCATTTTCCTCTGCATCAATGATTCAACTAGCCGAGTGTTTTGGGTTGAAAATTACGTAAGAAGGAGTCAGAAGTCAGAAGTCAGAATTCAGAATATCCCCACGGATAAATCCGGGGGCTTTAGCAATGATGCAATTCGCTTTTCTTTTTTCCAAAGGATGTTGACGGAGGCTTTAAACCCAACTCGCCACCCAGTCGCACACTCGCCATTCTGGCTCCTGGCTCCTGAGTTCTGAGTTCTTTTTTGGTAAACGTAACGCATTTGTCACAACTGACACGGAACTAAACGCCATTGCTGCACCTGCAATAATGGGGTTGAGTAACCAACCGAAGATAGGGAAGAGAATCCCTGCGGCAATGGGAATACCAGCTACGTTGTAGATGAAGGCAAAGAAGAAATTCTGACGGATGTTGCGAATCGTGGCACGAGAGAGTTGAATGGCAGTGACAATGCGGGAGCAAGTCACCGGAGATGAGCGTGATGTCGCTGGTGGCGGCGATCGCTACATCTGTCCCGGTTCGGGGCTATACGGACGATGGCGCAGAGCGCCCGCTTCGCGATCGCACCAACTGTTGGCGAATCTTAATAATAATGATGTAGAGTACTGGCACTACAAACAAGCTCAAGAACGTAGAAACGAACATTCCACCAAAAACCGCTGTCCCTAATGACAGTCGGCTGGCAGATCCAGCTCCTGTCGCAACAAGCAGCGGATAGCTGCCGATTAAAGTTGAAACCGTTGTCATGAGGATAGGACGCAATCGTGCTTGTGCAGCTTCCACTACTGCCTTAGTGATTGAAAGTCCCTGTTCTCGTAGCTGGTTGGCAAATTCTACAATTAAAATCGAATTCTTGCTAGCTAACCCAATCAGCATAACTAAACCAACTTGACAGTAAACATCGTTGTACAAGCCCCGCAGTGATTGAACCGATAAAGCTCCCAAGACCGCTAAGGGAACCGCCAGCATAATAATTAAAGGATCGACAAAATTGTTGTATTGCGCTGCCAACACAAGGAAGACAAAAAAGACTCCCAGACTGAAAATAATTGGAGCTTGACCGCCAGATTCTACTTCTTCTAAGGAGATACCCGACCATTCAAAACCGAAATTTGCGGGTAATACCTCAGCCGCTAGCTTTTCCATAGCCGCAATTGCTTGCCCAGAACTAAACCCAGGAGCAGCTGCTCCATTGAGCTCAATGGAGCGGTAAAGGTTGTAGTGATTAATTGTTTGTGCCCCAGTCGTTGATTTAATCGTTACAACATTACTAAGGGGTATCATGTTGCCAAGCCTTGAGCGCACATACAAGCGACCAACATCTTTTGGGTTAGAACGAAATTGTGAGTCTGCTTGAACATAAACGCGGTATGTTCGACCAAATTCGTTAAAATCATTCACATAGCGCGAACCGATAAACGTTTGTAGGGTACTGAAAATTTCATCAATTGGAACCTGTAGAGCTTCTGCTTTGCTTCGATCTACTTCAACTATCAACTGAGGCGCGTTGGCAGTATAGGTACTAAAGACTCCTTGCAATCCTGGAGTTTGATTGGCGCGGCTAATTAGCTCGTTCTTGACTCGATCCAGTGCATTAATATCTCGATTGCTTTGGTCGCCTCGGTCTTGCAGTTGAAACACAAAACCACCTACACTGCCGAGACTCTGGATAGTTGGAGGATTGACGGCTAGAACAGGTGCTTCTGGAATTCCCATCAGCGGTGCGCGTACTTGATTGAGAATTGCTGATACCGATTGCTCTGGGTTTTGCCGCTCTGACCACGATTTGAGGGGAGTCATAATCAATCCGCGATTGGGAGTGTTTCCGCTAAAACTAACACCGCCCATTGCAAATACGCCCTCAATCTCAGGGACGTTGAGCAATTCTTTTTCGGCTTTCATGACGACTGAGCGAGTGTAATTTAACGAAACGCCATCCGGTCCCTGAATCAGGTTGACAAAATAGCCCTGGTCCTCCTCTGGCAGAAATGCTTGAGGAACGCGCAGATACAACCAGCCTGTCAGTATCAACGATACAGTAAATAACAACAACACAACCATCTTAAAGCGAATGACAGTGTTGAGAATCCGTTGATAGCCTCTGTGCATCCAGTCTAAAAGGTCATTTACCCTTGCAAAGAGCCAACCGAGCCAGCCGCGTGGTTGTTGTCCTCGACGTAACAGTATGGCGGACACGGCAGGAGTAAATGTAATGGCATTAAACGTGGAAAGCGTAGTCGAAAATGCGATCGTTAATGCAAATTGTTTGTAGAGTTGTCCTGTTGTCCCCGGAAAGAAAGCAACTGGAACAAAAACCGCCATGAGAACTAGCGAAGTTGCAATTACGGCTCCAAACAGTTCGTGCATTGCTTCAGAAGCCGCTTGACGCGGACTGATACTTTTTTCCTCAAGCAAACGAACCACATCTTCTACAATAACGATTGCATCATCGACAACCATTCCGGTCGCCAAGGTTAAACCAAATAAAGTCAGACTATTAAGTGAAAAATTAAATACTTTGACAAATGCAAAGGTGCCAATTAAGGAAACCGGAATTACGATCGCTGGAACAATGGTAGTCCGCCAATCTTGCAAGAAAATGAAAATGACTCCAACAACTAGTACAATCGATTCAATCAGCGTTTTGACCACTTCCCAGAAGGATGCCTCAACAAATCGGGAAGAATCATAGGGGATTTCATATGTTAATCCTGGGGGAAAATTCTTTGCCAGTCGTGCCATCTCTGCCTTAGCCGCCTTAGCAATTTCCAAGGCGTTACTGCCAGGAATTTGGATGATTTGATAGCCTACAGAGATGTGACCGTTATAGCGAGCAAATGTGCTGTAACTTTCTGCCCCCAGTTCTGCTCGCCCGACATCTTTGAGTTTGATCAGCGTCCCGTCATTTCCTGCTTTGAGGATGATATTCTCAAACTCTTTGGCTTCTCGCAGTCGTCCAACAGCTTGCAAATCGATCTGAAACTTTTGCCCATCGGGGGCGGGTGGTTGTCCAATCGCACCAATGCCTAACTGCAAATTTTGTTGATTGAGGGCATTCACCACATCTTGAGCTGTCAGATTGCGACCAGCAAGGCGATTGGGATCGAGCCAAATTCGCATGGCATAGCGACGTTCTCCAAAGGATAGGACATTTCCCACACCATTGATACGTCTGAGCGGGTCTAACACATACAAATCTGCATAGTTACTAATAAACGTATCATCGTAGCGATCGTCCGAGCTATATAACGCCATCGCTAAAACAATCCCACTTGATTGTTTTGTAACTGCGACTCCGGTTTGTCGAACCACTTCTGGTAGTTTGGGTTGTGCCAACAAGACACGATTCTGTACATCAGAGGCTGCAACATTAATGTCATAGCCCTGCTCAAAAGTGATGGTAATTGTGCTATTACCGTCATTGCTGCTGGTCGAATTCATATATCTCATGCCTTCGACCCCATTAATCTGTCGTTCTAAAACCGATGTCACGGTTTCTTCGACAATTTGGGCACTGGCTCCAACATAGTTAGCTGTGACGCTAATTTGAACAGGGCTAATGTCTGGATACTGCTCTACAGGCAGCGTTGGAATGCTAATGAGTCCCAACACTAAAACTATCAGGGAGCAGACAATCGCAAAGACGGGTCGCTTGATGAAGAAGTCCGCGAACATAGGTCAACCGATTTTGGATTTTAGATTTTAGATTTTGGATGGATTCCACGGATAAATGCAGGGGCTTGTACCATCAAAGAACTATCGGTTAATGAAAAAATAAACAAATAGGACTTGCTTTTGCTGCAAAAATATGCGTTATTCGCTAATTAATTACTTTTCTCAGGTTCAGGAATAATTGGCGCACCATCCCTTAAAGCGAGCAAACTAGAGATGATGATTTGTTCTCCTGGTTGCAATCCTTTCAAAACCTGGTATTGATTGCCTTCAATACTGCCTAGTTCAACAGGTTTTTGCCGAGCCACAAACTGAGATTGGGCAGACTGCGATGAGCGCGATTCGTCAACTACAAACACAAACGTCTCTTTGGCTAAACGAGTTACAGCGGTTGTGGGAATGCGGACTCCAGGACGCCGATCCAAAATCACCCGCGCTCGAACAAATTGGTCGGTTCGCACTCTAGCTTGAGAATTATCCAACAGCGCTTTGACGAGTACCGATTGTGTCTGATTCGCCGTGTTGGGCGCAATGAAAAATACCCGACTGGTACCAATCTTTTGCCCAGAACCATCTACCAACTCTACTAAACTTCCTAATCGCAATTGAGCGACCTGTTCTGCTGGAACCGAAATGTTAACCTCTAATGAACCGTTTTCAGAAACGGTGATTAACTGGGTAGAGGTATCGACAAAATCGCCCACCTTAACGGGAATATCACCTACAATACCTGCAAACGGCGCAGAAATTGTATAAAACTGAAGTTCTGCTGCTTGCTCATTGACATTTGCCCGAGCTTGGTTGACTAACCTCTGGTTCTTAACAATTGTTGCATTTGCCTTAGCGATCGCTGCCTCTGCTCTAGTAATCATGGCTTCTTGAGCTGCAATGTCAGCATCCGTCTGAGCAAGCTTGGCTTTGGCTGCTTCTAAGCTGTTCCGCCTTTGCTCCAAGATTTGCAAACTGGTGGCTCCTTCTTGATATAGTTGGCTGAACCGCTCATACTCCCGCTGATTGAGTTTTAAGTCAGACTGTTCAGAAACTCGACGAGCTTGTAACGCTTTTAGTGTCGCTGTTGCATTTTTTGCTTCTGCTTGGGCGCTTTTTACTTCTGCTTGGGCTGTTTCCAAATCAGCTTGAGTGGACTCATAAGCTGCGATTCTACTGTCAACAGAAGCTTGTTGCTGCTTTGCATCAACCTTCAAAATTGGGGTACCTTTTTTAACTCGCTCCCCTGCCCGAACAAATATCTGAGAGACTTGACCCTGAATTCTCGGTCGCAGAGTGACAGAACGACGAGACTGAAGATTTGCAACAAATTCTGCACTTTCCTCTATAGTGGCAGTTTGCACCGTCGCAACTTGTACCTTTGTCGCTGGGGGTTGGCTAGCTGCTGTTGGAGGTGATTCCTTGTCCAGAGCGAGAAACTGCCAAAACCCAACGCCGCCACCAACTAGGAGCAAGGCTAACATTGCCCAGAAACCCGGCGTTAACTTTGGCGCGAACTGACGTTTACTATTTGAAGGTCGAGACTCAGAAGATTCCATAACTCACCAACAATTAGAGCGATGTAAAACCTTGGGAAATCAGAATGCATCAGAACTGTAGTACCCGTTCTTTGTTAATTCGCCTTTACCCAAAAATCAGCCGTGACGATTTCACCATTGCGGTTGAACTGTCCCCAAAGCTTGTATAGTCCAGGTTTGGGAAAGCTGGTCACAAACTGAACTCGTCCGGGAGTTGTATCTTTGATTGCGTGAGCATGGATATAATCAGCTGAGGTGAGTGAGGCGGATTGACGCAGAATTACCAAGTGCCCCCGTTCACCCATATAAGGCTGTAAATCAGTGACAGCTTGATTATTAGAGCCTTTGAGATTGAAGGTTACAGCAACTTCCTCACCCGCTTTGACCGTTTCAGTAGGTAGCTCTAAATTGACCTTGGTGTTGGTAAATGTTTGACTACGCTTGAAGTTTACGTCCGCAGAAGATGAACTGTCCCCTGGAACTTGGGTTTTGAGTGTCGAGACTTGAGCTGGTTGTCCAGCGGGTTTGTAATCACTAAAGAGTGTATACCCTCCAGATTTGGGTAATTGGGCTTCGATGGTAAAACGCCCGTTGCCTTCATAACGTGGATGCAGATGATCGAAAAACCGAAGGTCATCACTGACTACGATGAGATGCATGAGTTGTTCGTGAGAAACATCAAACTTGTTGATAGGTTTGTCTGTTGCATCTTGAACATTAATTACTAACGGGACAGGAGCATTAACTGCGACCGTTTCTGGAACCGTAAGTTTTGCTTGAATCGCTGCATTTGTTTTTGTGTCACTTGAACTATGCATCGAATGTCCTGCGTGACTTCCCACTTGTGTTGAATGCTTGTCGTTGTGCTGTTGAGCTAAAACTGCCGTTGACGGTTCTTGAGCATTAGGTGATGTCGAGCAACTTTGTGCAAATAATAGAGTTGCAGTTGCAGCGTAAGCGAAGCTCCTCCGAAGGAGGCTCGCAGTCATCAATATCTTCATGAAACTTACCTCCTAGAATGCAAATTCCTGTTTCAACTGAGCAACCCAAGTTTTGATGCGTTGTTGTGTTAACTCAGATTGGTTATCTTCATCTAGCGCTAAACCGACAAACTTACCGTCACGCACTGCTTTTGAGTCCGTAAAGTCGTAGCCCTCAGTTGACCTGTAGCCGACGGTTTCACCTCCAAGTTCTGAAATCTTTTCTTCTAAGATGCCCATTGCATCTTGAAAAGAGTCGGGGTAGCCGTTCTGGTCACCAACCCCAAAGTAGGCAACTTTCTTGCCGCTAAAATCGATATTGTCTAGCTCGTCAAAGAAATTATCCCAGTCGTCTTGCAGTTCACCTATGTTCCAGGTAGGACATCCGATGATGATGTAGCTGTAGTTCTCAAAATCGCTCGTTTCTACTTTAGAGATGTCGTAGATATCAACAATGCTGTCGCCACCAAACTCTTTCTGAATAAGTTCGGCTTCCGTTTGGGTATTCCCAGTTTGAGTCCCGTAAATTAAGCCAATCTTAGCCATCTTTCCTCCTTGCTCACTGGCGTGAAAATGTTTGAGAGTTTATCGGAAGATCAGCTATCAGCAGAGCAGAAGCCAATAGCTGATGGTAAAATAATCAATTACAAATTAAGCAGCTGGTGGATAGCCCGCCGACGCGATCGCTGTCTCAATAGCTGTTCTAGGTACTTGAGTTTCTACGTTAATTAATTTCGTTTTTGGGTCAGCTTGAACAATAGCGTTAGCATCAACCTTTTTAATTGCCTCAGTGATAGTTTTGACGCAACCAGAGCAAACCAGTTTAGGAACTTTAAGTTGTAGTGCCATAGCTGTCAATAACCTTTTTTTGGGTAATTTGTTGTGGAGTTATATGTGTGATTGAAGAACTCCAACTTATCTAAAATCACTTTAAATCCTCCATTTAACTGGAGAGTCAAGGGGGTATGCAAAAAATTATTGAGTGTTTAGTGAAATCTTTTTAAGATAAGAGCGACTTACGATAGATCCAAGTTTTTTATTTAGTTTTCTTTTTAGAAGGGTAAAATTTATTAAAAAAAACTTGGATACTTCCAATTACCTAGTGCTTAATGATGAGATGAAGGAGCAACAACTAAACTTGCCAAGGGGAAAAGACCAAAATTATGAGTAAATTAATAGCTGATAACAAGCCTAATAAACTTTCTATTTCATCACTACAATTTACACTAATATAGCTAGCTATTAGACCAGTTACCAGCAAAACAAGAAAAAACATAAACATGTTCATTACCTCCAAGTTAATTAGTGGTATGACCACCTTACAACTGGGGGCATATTAAGCTCTCTAGTTAACTAGATTATCAAGTGATTTGAGAATCAAAAATTGCAAATTATCTTACTCATTACAGGATTAATTTTTTAAGTCGGCTCGATAATTGGACAGATGGTATTTTCAGGTATTTCAGAAACAGGTTTCCAGTCCGAAAGTAGCCCTTCTAACTCCAACTTCAATACTTGTAGCTGTTCGATTTGGTATTCTATTTCTGCAATTTTATCAGTTAGTTTTGCTTGAATATGGTCGCAGGGTAAGTCCCCTTGGTCATGCACATTCAAAAACTCTTTAATCTCCAACAAGCTCAATCCAAGGCTCTGGGCACGCTTGATAAAGTTGAGACGGGCAAAAACATCTGAGTTGAATAATCGAAATCCACCCTCAGTCCTGCCTGAAGCCTTGAGCAAGCCCAGTTCTTCGTAGTAACGAATTGTTTTGATGGGAATGCCACTTTCTTTAGCAACTACACCAATTTGTTTGAGTGTTTCTTGGGCTAACATAATTAACTCCTACGTATTAGTAAGACGTACAACAAAGGAAACCGTATAGTTGACTCTACATATCATCCATATTAGGTATTTGTACAAGGAACTGTGCCCAGCGTTTGGCAAGGTATTGCTTGCTAGTTATCAAGCTGACGCTGGGCGCAGATGCTCTCCGTTTTCATGCTGATTGCGTAGAAAACTGCTGTGTACCAACATTGGATGGCTCTACTTTAATCACACCGCGAAACATATTCATACCACAGGTAAAGGTGTAAGTTCCTGGTTGGTTGGGAGTGAACTCAATGGGAGTAACTTGGTTTAGGGGTAGCTCTTGGGCAATGTGGAAGTCAGGAAATCGGATTTCTTCAAGGCAATTGCTGGGGTCTTTACGGTAGAAGTTGAGCCGGACTTTTTGACCTGGATTAACTACCACTTGGCTTGGTTCATACCCACCATTAACGGTAATTGTTACTTCTTGAACGCCTTGCTTTGATTGTGCTTTTTGCGATTTTGGCTTACTCAGCAGAAACCACCATAACTCCAGTCCTATCAGTCCTAATCCGCCAGCAGTAACGGCTCCTTTTGCCCACAAGGGTTGTTCGATGCGACGGAACTGACCCGTTTGCTTTGTATGAGATGGTTGCATCTGTTCGTGGGACATTTGTGCAACTGCTTTGTTAGAAGCAATTCCAAACACCAATCCCAAACTTGCAATAATACCAATGATTGCTATTTTGTTCATGATTTAAACGCCTCCGTTGGCGAATTTAACTACATTGCAAGCTACGCTAACGCTCCTGAAATCGCTCCCAGCAGAAATCCAAATCCTGCCAAGGTTCCAAAAAATGTTACTTTCTTAAGCATCGTTACTACTCCCTGTGATTTATTCAACCAGTTGTTTTAGGTTGAAAGTTACGCAAACGCAGCGCATTCGTTACTACGGAGACGGAACTAAACGCCATTGCTGCACCTGCAATAATGGGGTTGAGCAGCCAACCGAAGATAGGGAAGAGAATTCCTGCTGCGATTGGAATACCAGCGACGTTGTAGATAAAGGCGAAGAAGAGATTCTGACGAATATTGCGAATCGTGGCACGAGAGAGTTGAATGGCGGTGACAATCAAGAGTAAATCCCCAGAGATAAGGGTGATGTCACTAGCTGCGATCGCCACATCTGTTCCTGTTCCAATTGCCATACCGACATCAGCTTGAGCCAACGCTGGTGCATCATTGATGCCATCCCCGACCATTGCTACAATTTTGCCTTCCGACTGAAGTTTCTCGACGGTCTCGGCTTTCTGATCCGGGCGAACTTCAGCAAAGATTCGCTTAATGCCGACTTCACGCGCAATCACTTCGGCAGTGCGGCGATTGTCTCCCGTCAACATCACCACTTCCAACCCCATTTTCTGCAATGTGCGAATCGCGTTTACAGAAGATGGTTTCACCGCATCAGCAATGCCCATAATCCCTTGGATTTTGCTATTTACGGCAATCCAGATGACGGTCTTACCTAGATACTCTAGGCGATCCCAATGTTCTTGTAATGCATTTGTATCAATGCCTAACTCATTCATCCAACGATGGGTGCCAATTTGTATCCATTGATCTGACACATACCCTTGCACACCGCTACCAGCGATCGCCTCAAACTCCTGTGCGTCCCTCAATTCCACGCCTTGAGATTTCGCATAATTCACAACTGCCTCCGCTAGCGGATGTTCTGAATTGCGTTCGACAGATGCTGCAAAGCACAAAAGATTTAACTCATTGCTATTGGCTGTACCGTTGACGCTTACAAAGTCAGTGACGGTGGGCTTACCTTGCGTAATTGTACCCGTTTTGTCGAGAACGATAGTCTTTAGCTTGTGCGCGAGTTCTAGACTTTCTGCCCCTTTAATCAGAATACCATTTTCTGCTCCCTTGCCTGTTCCCACCATGATAGAAGTTGGTGTTGCCAAGCCAAGGGCACACGGGCAAGCAATAATCAGCACACCTACAGTGGTAATGAGTGCCATTGTCACATTGCCCATGATGTTGTACCAGATGATGAAAGTGGCGATCGCAATGGCAATTACGGCAGGTACAAACCATCCGGTAACTTGGTCAGCTAATCGCTGAATTGGTGCTTTTGAACCTTGCGCTTGCTGCACTAGCTTGACAATCTGCGCCAAGAATGTATCTTTACCGACTCGGGTAGCTCGGAATTTGAAGCTACCAGTTTTGTTGAGCGTGGCTCCAATCACTTCATCACCTGGTTCCTTCTTCACAGGGAGACTTTCACCGGTGACCATTGCCTCATCGATAGTTGAAGAGCCATCAATAATCTCGCCATCTACTGGAATCTTTTCACCCGGACGCACTAGAATCACATCGCCTTCAATCACTTGAGTAATCGGAATGTCAACTTCTTTGCTATCGCGAATCACACGAGCAGTCTTTGCTTGCAAGCCTATCAACTTACGAATTGCTTCAGAAGTTTGTCCTTTGGCACGATTCTCAAGCAGTCGTCCCAACAAGATAAGAGTGACGATGACCGCAGCTGCTTCGTAGTAGACATCAGGCGGCAATCCTCGGTCGGTGAAGAACCCAGGCAAGAAGGTAGGGAAGAGGGAATAGAGATAAGCGGCAAGAGTACCAATCGCCACCAAGGTATCCATCGTTGCCGTGTGACGTTTGAGAGCTTTCCAGGCATTGATAAAGAAGGATGCACCACACCAAAACAGCACTGGAGTCGTCAGCACCAATTGCAGCCAGGGATTGTGCAACCACATGGGAATAAAGGGAATGGATAACCCCGTCATCATTGGTAGCGAACCAATGACTAGAATGGCGCTGACAATGCCGCCAACCCAAACTTTTCTGACTAAGGCTCGATTTTCGGCTTGGCGTGCCTGCTGTTGAGCATCATCGTCTGCGGCAAATAAATCATCGTCTTGCATGGGTTGAGCAGAGTATCCCACCGCATTCACTGCCTGGCAGATCACTTCTGGGTCAGTTTTTCTGGGGTCATAGGTAACCGTAGCTTGCTCTGCCCCAAAGTTGACGTTACACTCATTCACACCAGGAATGGAGCGAATTGCATCTTCAATTGCGTTAGCGCAAGAGGCACAACTCATGCCCCGCAGTTTCAAATTCGCGTTTTCCATTGTCAAACCTCCTAACGATGTCCTGAACTACTTTTGTTGAGAATTTAGTGCTAGGCAACGGTATAACCTGCTGCCGTAATTGCTTCTGTGACGGCAGCTTTTAATGCTTGAGTTTCGATATGGACAAGCTTAGTTTTGGTATCAGTTTGAATGGTTGCGGCTGGATCGACGGTTTTGACTGCTTTTGTGATGTTTTTTCCACAAGCAGAACAAGCCATGTTAGGAACTTTCAATTGAAGTGTCATATCATGTACCTTTTTAATCAACTAATTCCATTTTGAAATCTCTAGTAAGCTGGAGAGTCAAGGGGTAGTGAGAAAAAAATTTTGAGAGTATAAAAAGTGGGACTACGTTGCGTAAACGCAATGCTTTACCTCAAAGCCTGAATATTACTTGCTGCTTCTCATATCTTGATGAATGCAAATTTTCTACAAAAAATGCCTCTACATAAGAAACATAGTCATGGCGCAAGCTGTTAAACATTTGATGTTTATGCCATGACTATATATGATTATTTTTGTTATGGGAATCCGGTTTAATTTATGAAAAAAACTAAGAGGGTCTTTATAAAGACAATCTTAAGCAGTTGAAGGATTGCAATTGCCCGTAAGGGCAGTGCCCTCCGGGCAATCACCAAGGGCGCGGCTTTGCTGAGCACGAGCTAATCGTCGTAGCATTACTATGCGTTATCGCGACATAAATCATAGTTTCACGCTCTTTGAGGAAGATATTCATAATCCTTACTTAAGCAACGATAGCGCCGTGAGCCTTGCAAGCGTACGTTCTACAAACCAACGTCGAGGCAAGACCTCAAACCCACTCTTGTGATCAGAACGTTTAACGATTTCGAGTACGCAACCTGCATAAATATTTGACCCAATCAACTAACTTAAGCGCGTACCTGCGTCTACCTAAATTAAATGTAAGTAGGTGGGCGCGAAAATTGATAACTATGTCATTGCGTTAGCGTAGCGTGCCCGGAGGGCATACGAAGCAAAGCGGAGTGAAGCAATCCCAAGGGTTTTGGCTCATTTACATTCTGTTACATAGTACGGTTTCTTCATGCCTACCTACTTAATTTAGGGAACGAGTCTTGAATTTTGTCGAATACGAGCTTTGCACCCTAGGAACTCGAACCTAATTCAACAGATGAAGAATTTGCTACTCTTAAAGGGTGTTTCAAAAGTAATGAGAGGTAAGATTTTATGCCAAACGCCTTACTATAATACGAATCATGGCAAGGTAGATAAACGTCTGGTGAGGTTTGGGGTAATAGCTCGTAGTCTTTGTTCAAACGCCGACATCCAGTAAGCCAACCCAAGGTTCTTTCTACCACCCAACGTTTAGGTAGCCTAACATTGCCCTTGTGTTTATGCGGTCGCAGCACGACTTGCAGGATCTACCGGCAGGAATCCATCACCCAGTGCATAAACGGGTTGCCATCGTAACCACCATCAACCCAGATAGTATGCAGAGGCGACACGGTGTTTCCCATTTGTTTGACCTTCTTGAGTACTTGTTTCCCGCCTGAGCGTTCGTCCACACTGGCGGCGGTCACCAAAACTCGCAGTACTAAACCTAATGTATCCACTGTCACAAACCGCTTGCGTCCTTTGACCTTTTGAAAAGCATCGTACCCCACCGCTTGGCTTACCATCGCCGCACTTTTGACACTTTGACTATCGACTATCGCTTCTGTTGGACTGGCGGCTCGCTCTTTGTCCACTCTCACCCAAGCTCTTAGTTGGTCATGGATACTCATCCATGTTCCGTCTTGACGCCAATTGCGTTCATTAGGTATATACCGTTTGCCAATTGGGAAAGTCTCCAGGCAGGTTTCGCCAAGTGCATCTTTGAGTCAACACATAGAAAATGGCGTTGAGTACCTGCCACACATCCACTTATAGTCTCCGACCACCAGGTTTAGCTGATGGAATTAAAGGTTCAACTAGTTCCCATTGTTCTTGGGTGAGGTTCTGAGGGGGCGACAAAATAGTCTGAAAACCTTACTTAACCAAGAGTGCAGCGATTTATGGTAAGAAAAGATAGGTCGAGTGATGTCAATAAGACCTATCTAATGATAATGTTGCCAGTATTTTATCAAACGCACTTAAAAAGTCAACTTAGTCTTGCGGAATATCTCTTTCTACAAATTTTGATTAACCTTCTGCAATCAATTAAAAAGGTTAGTAAGGACGCGCTTTGGCTACTGCCCTACCAATTCCAATTAGATTTGAAAGTAGAAGAAAGAAAATACAGAGATTTTTGTCATTACCAAACCTTACAATTGAAAAAACTTGGTTCCCTATTGTTAAGACCTGGTTAGAAACACATTTTAGCTCTGAAAAAATAATTTATGTAGTGATTGACCGTACAAATTGGGCTTGTGTAAATCTATTCATGGTTAGTGTTGTTTGGGATAAGAGAACGTTCCCGGTATACTTTGAATTATTGCCTAAGTTGGGTAGTAGCAATATTCATGACCAAAAAGCAATTCTGTCTCAAGTGTTACCAATATTGGAAAATTATAAAATCTGCGTGTTGGGAGACCGAGAATTTTGCTCTGTCAAATTGGCAAACTGGCTGCATGAGCAAAACGTATACTTTTGTCTGCGTCTCAAAAAGAATGAACTGATCGAAATTAAAAATGAGATTTGGTTGGAGTTAAATGATTTAGGCTTATCACCAGGAGTTTCTTTCTTTTTAAAAGGAGTTAAGGTCACAAAACACAAAGGTTTTGTCAGTTTTAATGTAGCGCGTGTTTATGGAAACGTAAAATCTTGGGAGTGGCTCCCAAAGAAGGGTGGTTTATTGTTACCAATTTGCAGAGCCTTGAGATGGCGATCGCATCCTATAAAAAACGGTTTGATATTGAAGAAATGTTTAGAGATTTTAAGACGGGTGGCTACAATATGGAAAAAACTGGTGTGTCCGGTAAGCGGTTAATTGCTCTAATTTTATTGATAGCGATCGCCTACAGTAGTGCCACAATACAAGGACAACATATTAAACGCAAAGGTATCCAGAAATATGTTGGTCGTGTTAAAGAATCTGGTCGTATTGAAAGGCGACATAGCAGTTTTTATATTGGCTTATATGGTCAGACTTGGGTGAGTTTTATGGAACAATCTAACAACTTAGTTCTGGACTTAATGAGATTATCTCGCAATAAGTCTAAGTATTACCAGCGGGGTCTAAGGGCTATGCAGCTTATTCTATCTGCATCCTAACCCTTTTTGTCGCCCCGTCAGGGTGAGGTTACTGGAGTATAGTTTACTCATGGCTCTCAGGGCATAAGCTGTATATACGTATATACAGCTTATGCCCTGAGAGTTTTTTTTACTCAGTTGCCAACTTTTCAAACATCCTCTTAATGCTTTCTCAACAACTTAATGCTTTCTCAACAACATTTCTCAATTATGGGGCAAATAGTCTTTTCTGGTTTTTCAGTTATAACTTTCCAACTCAAAAGTAGCTCTTCTAGCTCTAATTTCAAGAGCGACAGTTGCTCGATTTGCTGATTAATTTCTGACAGCTTATATTCCATCTGAGATCGTATATGCTGACAAGGCAAATCACCCTGATCATGAACATCTAAAAAAAACTTAATTTCTGAAAGACTAAAATTAAGGCTTTGAGCACGTTTGATAAAGTTTAAGCGAGTGAGAACATCAAGTTGAAATAGTCTAAATCCTCCCTCTGTTCTACTAGAAGATTCAACTAGACCGAGTTCTTCATAGTAGCGAATTGTCTTAACAGGTATACCGCTTTGTTTAGCAACTGAACCAATTCGTTGTAAATGTTCCTGAACTAACATAATTCAACGACCCTGCTTAAAAAACAATTGTTTCACTCCACAAAAACCTTTTTTACGTTCATACCATAAAAATATTGGCATGATATTTGCTGTTTGTTATATAACTTTTATTTTTAAACACCAAGCATTGTCATCTGTCTATAGACGGATATTGTATAGGTGATTCATTTACCTGGATAAATGACGAACAGCAATGAACACTAGCATAAACTTCGGTGACAAGATAGTTTTACAGAAGTATTGTTTTTTATTTATTAACTCTATAAAAAATATAAGAAAAAATCTTATCGTTTTGGCTTGACTCTCCAGTAGGGAGTAGGTTTTATATTTAATTCAGATTTTGAATTGATGTGAAGCATCTGATGCAACCAGATTTGATATGAATGGCACGCTTGTTAAAGTGAAACCTTTGGATAGTAAAGGCTTGGAAGAATAGGTAGCTTGGGGTAGTAAGGAGCGGAAATACTTTCCACTTTCTTGACATTTGCTACTGACAGTCTAAGTCAACAGACGAAATTTACAAAAGAAAGAGAAAGAGTAAAGCGCAGACAATCTCAAAATTTCCGCGCCTGATTTTACTGCCATTCCATATCACCCTTAAATCAGGATTGAAAAATCGTAGTAGAAATACACGGAGAAATACATCATGGAAATGGGTAATCCACGTCAAAAAGCCAGATTGGCAATGAAAGAATCAGTACCTGCTTCTTTGTGGTTGGAAAACGAGAACTTTGTTGCTAACTTACGCTCTAGCTTGAAGCATCATCCGGTTGCAACTCATCCAGTCATTGCAGCGCTGAATCGCGGTGCTTTTAATCGAGAACAGATGAAACGCATCCACCTTGAATACCGTCATGCGATTGTGCAGATATTTACAGATGCCCTTCTGATGGCACAATACCAAACCCATCAGTTGGAACGGCGACTCAAGCCTGGTAGTAAGATGTATGCCCGATTTCTCCTCACCCTGAATGATTTAGACGAATTTGGCTTTCAGCCTGGTTTCGATGAGTATGGCTACTATCGAGGCAATCCTTATAACGCCCACTATCCTTTGTTTGAGCGTCTACTTGATGAACTGGGAATTAGTCTTGAGGAACGACAGAGATATATTCCTAGCAACATTGCCAAGCAGGTACGTAAGTGTCTGGAGGATACCTACAATGATTTAAATTTACTAACGAGCTTGCTTGCAGTTGCAGAACAGGAAGTTGTCCTGTTCAGTGCACCTCTGCGTGAAAATATAAAAGCTGTAGAGATAAATGTCACCTCAGGGTACTATGTCTGTCATGGGACTAGTGATGATGTACAGGCTGAAGCCAACGACGACACTCACGAAGATGACCTTTGGTACGTCCTCATGCAGGCGATTACTCCCGCTCAATACGATGACATTACGAAATTATGTCATAAATACTGTGACTTGTGGGTCGAATTCTGGGATGCTCAAATGAACCTGTTAACGGTATTTTCCAGTAGGAAGAAAACAACAATGGTAGCCTGATACCGATTGAAATTGCTCAAAGCTTGGCAATACAGAAATTAAGCAATTCATCCCACCCTACCCTTCTTTTAAGGGGCGGGATCATAAGCAAAGAAAAGTTTCTCTAGACTACGCAAAATTAAGGTGTACTTCATGATTGAAATAAAAGAAATAAACCAGCGTGTACGCGATGTCTGGAATGCAAATGCACAATGGTGGGACAATCAAGTAGGTGATATAGACATCGCCCATGAATACGTCGTTAACCCTGCAATGGAGACACTCCTCACTATTAAACCTGGTGAGCGGGTACTTGAAATTGCATCCGGTAACGGTACCTTCGCACGCAGTCTGGCTCGGTTAGGAGCATCGGTTCTAGCCTGCGATTTTTCAGAGGAACTTTTGAAACGTGCCAAAGCTCGAACCATAGATACATCGGGTAGCATTGAGTATAGACTCCTAGATGCAACCGATCAAGATCAACTCGCTTCTCTGGGAGAGCGCTGCTTTCATGCTGCGGTGGTGTCAATGGCACTTATGGATATGGCAAACATAGAGCCTCTCATACAGGCTTTTAGTCGGCTGCTTGTTCCCGAGGGACGGTTCGTATTCTCAGTGACTCATCCATGCTTTAACTCGTTAGGAACCCAAACCCAATGGCTTGGTACGGAAGGTGTTCTGGTGAAAGATTACATACAACCAGCAATAGGAGATGAAAACGCAAAACCTGGTCAACCTATACGTCATCCCTTCTTTCACCGACCATTGTGGCATCTGTTTGGAATTTGCTTTCAGGCTGGTTTTGTCCTTGATGGTCTCCTGGAGCCAGTTCCTCCGGAGTGGTTACAAGCTGAGCAACCAGAAAAATGGAAGCGCTATTCTCGAATTCCTCATGTCATGGTAACGCGGTGGCGTCTGCTGAAGCAAGAGTAATAAGAGCTGACAAGGACATACAACTAAACCAGCTATCTCTCAGTCAAAACAGCACCTAATTTCTGATTGCGACCCTAAAGGTCTAAAGGTTAATTCGACTTGTAGACCCTATCATATATCAATCTAGCCATCGTTCCTGTACAGATTCGGTCGTGGCTCGTATGACTGGCGTGCCAAACAGTTGTTGATATTTGTTAATGCGATGGCTGTTGTACGCCAGTCTTTACAGCCTCGTCTTTATTTTCTGTCTGACTTCCTGTTACCTTACACACAATGTACAGGAGGACTTAATGTCACGAGTTAATAAAATTTTAGACTTTTGGTTTGGAAAAAAAGATGAAGAGGATTACGGAAAAAATCGCGCGATTTGGTTTACTAAAGATCCAGATCCAAATTTTGATCGGGAGATTCAAGCCCGCTTTATGGAAGACTATGAGAAAGCAGCAGCGGGTAAACTTGACCAATGGAAAGAAACTCCCCACAGCTGTCTGGCGTTGATCCTCCTACTCGATCAGTTTCCACGGAATATGTTTCGCGGTAATCCTCGAGCATTTGCAACAGATCCACAAGCACTCTGTTTGGCTCAGTATGCGATCGCCAAAGGTTTTGATTGGGAGCTACCAAAAATCCAGCGCTGGTTTATCTATTTACCTTTTGAACACAGCGAGAATCTCGAACATCAGCGACAAGCGGTTGAACTGTTCCGTCAACTTGGCAATGATCCAGACAGCGTATATATGACCTCATCGGCTGTCCAACACCTAGAGGTGATTGAGCGCTTTGGACGTTTTCCCCATCGCAACGCTATTTTTCGTCGAGCCACAACGCCAGAGGAGGCAGAATTTTTGAAGCAGCCAAATTCATCGTTTTAATGCTTGCTAAATTATCTGTGTGACTGGAAGGAGAACTTTTCCTTTAAGTCACAACCCATCTAAAGGCTAACTTGGTAAAAGTTGGGAGTGGATATTTTTCAAGAGCAAGTTGTAATGTTCAGATTTGATAGAAACGGGAGGAATGAATGATCAAACTCTTCGATTACGAGTTATCGGGAAATTGCTATAAGGTACGGCTTATGCTATCGCTGCTTGGGTTGGAGCATGAGATTGTACCTGTCAACTTCATGGAAGGTGAGCATAAGTCTCCACCTTTTCTAAAACTGAACCCGCTTGGTCAAATACCGATTCTGATTGATGGCGATCTAGTCATTCATGATTCCCAGGCAATCCTGGTATATCTCGCACGACGCTACGGTGGTGAAAACTGGCTACCAATAGAGGCTGAGTCTATGGGTAAAGTGGTGCAGTGGTTGTCCATCGCTGCTAACGAGATTCAACACGGTCCTGCTACAGCTAGACTGCACTTCGTTTTTAACCTGAAGACAGACCTAGAGTTGGTGCAACACAGAGCAAATGTGATACTCAAAGTTTTGGACGAACATTTGCAAAAGCGGAACTGGCTTGAACTTGATCACCCGACAATTGCAGATGTTGCTTGTTACCCGTATGTTGGGCTAGCGCCGGAGGGAGGGATTTCTTTAGAAGCTTATCCAAATGTAGTTGCTTGGATTGACAGAATAAAGAAGCTTAAGGGTTACGTTGGTATGCCAGGCTTATAAGTTTTCTGCTGGAATGTCACTAAGCTCGACTGTAAAGCTTAATTTTAAAAGGATACAGTCTTCTTCTGGTGTCAGCTATATTCTTAACAGAGCTGACATCAATCATCACTGAAATGATGCACTCAGTCTATTTTACGTTTTTTAGGTTGACTTACTTAAAATGTAAGAGTTAATTTTTTGGTCAATTCTATAATAGTAAATACTAGCAATTTATATTTGAATTTTCTCAAAAAATATCCTCCGAAATTATTGTAAAAACTCATATACTTTTGCACTTGATTAAAAAAAACCGATGTGATTTTACTTTTGAAAAGTGATAGGCATGAAAAATATTACTGTAATCAGACACACAAGAAACCCTGCTTTTGGGTATCTTGGTAGTTTGGTAGCAAATTTGCATCAGAAAGATTATGCAGTTACGTACGTAGAAGCTGGACTAGATAATCTTGCTAGTCTCAATCCACTAACTCCAGACATTTTTGTCATTCTAGGTGGTCCTATGGGAGCTTACGATGATCGGAATTATCCCTTCCTAGTTGATGAACTGCGTTTGTTAGAGCGTCGCCTTGATGCTGATTTGCCTACTTTAGGAATATGTCTGGGAGCTCAACTAATGGCACGTACTCTTGGTGCTAAAGTCTACCCAGGACCATATAGAGAGATTGGCTGGTCACCGTTAGAACTAAGTAAAGAGGGAATACACACACCTTTAGCTCATTTAGTAGCAGACAACACCCTTGTGTTACACTGGCACGGTGATACTTTCGATCTACCTGTCGGGTCTATCCATCTTGCCTCTAGCCCAAAGTATCAAAACCAGGCATTTTCCTGGGGTAAATGTGGTCTAGCATTGCAGTTTCATCCAGAAGTTACTACTTTTGGTCTGGAGCTTTGGTTTAAAAACCATGCTTGCGAGATAAGTGCAACACATGGTGTTAGCATTACGAGACTGCGCGAGGATACAACCCGTTACTCCAAAAGATTAGAAGCTCAGGCTGCCAAGTTCTGGGAAGCATGGTTAGAAAGGGGTAGAAAATCGACAAATAATAAAGTTGTCGCCAAATAAGCTAAAAAATCGATGAAAGCCAATCATAGTAAGCATTTCCATTATTTTCGTGTTTAGTCGCTAAAACCTATGTTGTATAGGACTTTGATCAATTTTGGGCTTTATTAAACGACAAGTCTAATATATTAATGCTGCCCTAAACTTCACTTCCCTAATAGATAGTCAAATTGGGCAGCAAAAATTAAGTCGCTACTTACATAGCAAGTGATTAAGCTATACCTGCAACAGTGGCAACCTTGCGGAATTCCTCAGCAGTATGCCGACAAGCTTTAGCACACTTTTGACAGTGGGGGTTATCTGAGTGCTTCTCACATTTGCTGGCACAAGCTTCACAGATTTCGATACAAGAACGAAGAATTTGGGGAATAAAGCGTGAGCCACGACTCATGAAAGCAGCAGAAGCCCAGCAAATCTCAGCACAATCACGACATAGACGAGTACATTCAGGCACTGCCCAAACAGGCATCTTTGCAATGTTCGCATTCATAAGCGCAGTGAACTGCAATATCTACACTAGATTGAGAAATTTTGTAAGCCATGAAATTCCTCCTAGTATTTTAGTAGCAAGTGCAAACTACTGCCTCAACGTGCAGCAGTCTAGGAATAGCAGCCAAGGCTTGTGTAGTAACCAAGTGTCTACTACAAGTTATGCCATTGCCCCAGCCATCTGACGGCAGGAATCAGCACAACGGCGGCAAGATGCAGCACAGCGTTTACAGTGCTCGTGGTCGTGCTTCTCACACTCAGCGGCACAGCGATCGCAAGCTTCGGCACAGATTCCACACATCTGAGCATGAAGAGCCGAATTGCGAGACATGAAACGGGCGCACAGATCACAAGTGTCAGCGCAGTCCCGGCATAGCTTGATACACTGAGCCATCATCTGCACCATGTCGCTATCCAAGCAAGCTGTGGCACACTTTTCGCAATCACGCAGGCAATCAAGACAATTCTGAATGCAAGTTTCCAGTAGGGATTGATGAGATTGGGCTGTCGTCATAATTCCTCTCCTAATGTGAAGTTATCAATTCTATAGAAGGCAACATTTTTACCTCTTCGCCCTTACCTTAAAAATTAATGAGTGTGCTTGCGTCTCCCTAATGATGTGAAAATTATTTATTTCTAATGGACAATATTCATTTCATCCTAATTTCATTAATCTATGCACAATTGCTTTCTTTGTAGTTAGAAGCACAAGGATTTCATCCTAATTTCATTTGTCTTTGCAATACTAAGCAATTAGTGCAGTTCTATTGCTCCAATAACAAATTGGCTATTTTACCCTTGTCGGGAAATAGCAGTTGACACTCCAGCTAACTGGAGATTTCAAAATAGAAGAAACTATAGTAAGTAATGAATTTCAAGTCTATGCGACGTATTTCTTGGAAAACTGGGTTTTTCGCGATGACTTTCATAACACTCGCTTCCTTTACAAGCGGCGTGCTTACAGCCTGTTCCACAACTGCTTCCCAAAACGAAACCCAAGCCCCAAATACCACCGCAACTCAGGCTAACGACAAGCAACAGATGGACCACGGCAGTGGTATGCATCATGGTAGTAGCACAAACCATAGCATGGCAATGGATTTAGGTCCAGCGGATGCTAACTACGATTTGCGGTTCATTGATGCGATGATTCCACACCATCAAGGTGCTACAGAGATGGCAAAAGAAGCCCAACAGAAATCAAAACGTCCCGAAATCAAAAAGCTGGCAGACGAAATCATCAAAGCTCAAAACAAAGAAATTGCTGAGTTGAAACAGTGGCGCACAGCATGGTATCCCAAAGCACCCAGCACGGCAACGGCTTGGAATACCCAGCAAAATCAGACAATAGCAATGTCTCCTGAGCAGTCTAAAGCGATGCGAATGGACATGGACTTAGGGACTGCTGATGCTGAGTTTGACCTACGTTTCATCAATGCAATGATTCCGCATCATGAAGGGGCGATAACAATGGCGCAAGATGCATTAAGTAAGTCTAACCGCCCTGAAATCAAGAACATCGCGAAAGATATTGTCAGTTCTCAACAAAAAGAAATTGACCAAATGAAGCAATGGCGACAAGCTTGGTACAACCAGTAACAAGAGCGGGGGAGCAGAGGAGCAGAGGAGCAGGGGAGATGGAAAGAGAACCAATTAAAAGTCATAAAGATTTAAGAGTTTATCAAATGGCTTTTGATGCTGCAATGAAAATATTTGAGGTGTCTAAAAAGTTTCCTGTAGAGGAACGGTATTCTTTAACTGACCAAATTCGTCGGTCCTCACGTTCTGTTTGTGCCAATTTAGCAGAAGCATGGCGCAAACGAAGATATGAAGCTGCATTTGTGGCTAAGTTGAGCGATTGTGAGTCAGAGGCTGCTGAAACTCAAACATGGATAGAATTTGCTGTTAAATGTAATTATTTGGATGTTGATACAGGTCGAGAACTTTATGCAATTTATAACCAAATTCTAGGTAGCTTAGTAAATATGATCAACAATCCATCTCCTTGGTTGATGAAGCATTAGACATTCTTTCTCCCCTGCTCCCCCGCACCCCTGCACCCCTGCCTGTCTTGAGCACGATTTCATCCTAATTTCATTTCTTGCTGTAAGACTAAAAGGTGTGTGCATCAAGAGCGCCCACTAACATAAATACGCGATTGCAACTCCTTTCCCCAGTACTCAAGGATTTTTTCAGCGCGATGCTAAATTCTCTGCGTTCCCAACAACTTACAGCAATTCGTTGTGTTTCTGGTACACTTGCAAGCCTGCTGTTATTAGCTAATCCCTCAACTGTTTTAGCTCACGGCGGACACGGAAATGAATTTCAAGGAGGAAGTGAAGCTTCTCAAAATACTGGTTCTATTCAAGTTGATGCCCAAACCGCAAAACGTTTAGGAATTAAAATCGAGCCAGTGAAACGTCAGCAACTAGCTGTTGGT
>NZ_JBAHYJ020000032.1:0-56518 GCF_036697665.2 Scytonema sp. PRP1
TAAGTCAATTTTATAACAAAATGCCTGCTCTTTACATCAAAAACTTACTCATGCTAAATAAGTACGATGAAGTTTAATAATGTTTTTGGCTATTTAATTTTACTCCTTTCTTTGCGCTCTTTGCGTCTTGGCGGTTCGTTAAAAGCGGATTTTTGTAAGAAATTTATCGACCACCACCGCCTGCAACTCCTTTGCCTTTTCCTCTGGTAAAGCATCATTGGCAAACATCCCTGCTGCGAGTTCCGTTCCCGCCAGATACTTAAGCCTTTCGCTTGTCCGATAGGGAGGATAAAACTGAGCGTGTAAATGGGCTTCGGGATGCGCTTCACCGTCAGTTGGGGCACCAAACCAAGCCATCAGGTAAGGAAATGGGCGATTCCACAAACCGTCATACTTGAGAGTGACGGTTTTTAACGCCTTGGCAAGTCCCTGGCGTTGCTCTGGGGTAAGATCCATAAAAGTGCCAACAGGCTTAATTGGGGCAACCCAAACTTCATACGGGTATCGAGCGCACACGGGGACGAATGCGATCGCTTCCTCGTCTTGATAAATAATCCGTTTGTTATCAGCAATCTCCTTTTGGATCAAATCTTCCAGCAATCCCCGTTGATGTTCCCGATAATACGCTTGCTGCATTTCCAACATCCGTGCTGGAACAGGCGGTACAAAAGGATATGCATAAATTTGCCCGTGGGGATGGTGCAAAGTCACACCAACTTCTATGCCTTTGTTTTCAAAGGGCAGCACGTACTGGATTTGGGGATTTGCGCCGATGACGCGGGTGCGATCGCCCCACACTTCCAACAGCAACTCTAGGTGATCCAGTTCCAGGGAACTCAGGGACGCTTGGGGGTCTTGGGTAAAAACCACCACCTCGCAGGCTCCATTAGCTGGCATGGTATCCACGATGCTAGCAGGCGGATCGTGAGCAGCTACCGTCATCGACGGAAAGCGGTTCTCAAACACCGCCACATCATACTTACCTTGCGGTAGTTCAGTTGGAAACTCAGGGTTAGTGGTCGGTGCGAGGGGGTTATACTCTGGGGGCGGCATAAAAGTCCGCCCTTGACGGTGAGAAGCGTAAGCCACCCATTCGCCCCGCAAGGGGTGCCAGCGCAGGTGCGGATTTGCTTGCACTGGCTCATTGCTAGGACTAGTGGCTGTAATATTCTCGGGTATAGGGTATCGACTATATAAAGTCAGTTGGCGACCATCTGGCTTTAACAGCTGGTGGGAGTACATAATCCTTCTCCTGAAAGGGTCGCTGCGCGAATCGCCTCGAGAGGAAATTTCGGCGTGCGATCGGCGTACAACAACCCGTTAGCTTCTTGAAAGGTATCGGTGAATTGTGTATAACAAAACCCACTGAATATCTCAATATTATTGATAGTTTCCAGTAGGGCAGCGTATTTCATTTGTAGCTCGGAGATATTCCAGCTGCGCTCATATCCCCAAATTTTGTTAGCATCGGGCTTGTCCTCTGGGGCATAGGCGATACCGCCAAACTCGGTCAGCATCACTGGCTGTCCCTGGTGAGGAAAGTTGTCGAGTGTAAGGATGCGCCCTCCGGGACGCTTACGATCAAACAAATCTGATAGCTTGACTTCCGGTCCATAACGATAAGCCAAGTGCTGCGGATTGGTGTCGTAGTCATGGATAGCCAGAATGTCCGTATCTGTACTTTCCCAGCCATCGTTACCAATCACTGGGCGACTTGGATCGAGCGTCTTGGTCAAGTGATACATTGCTAAAACGTAGTTCCGGTGAGCCTGTGTTTCAACCAGATTCGGAACTCCCCAAGATTCATTGAACGGCACCCAAGCCACAATACAGGGGTGGTTGATATCCCGCTTGATGACCTCTGTCCACTCTTTGGTGGTGCGCTCCACCGCTTTAGGCGAGAAGCGATATGCACTGGGCATCTCCTCCCATACTAACAGCCCCAGCACATCTGCCCAATATAAAAAGCGGGGGTCTTCAATTTTTTGGTGCTTACGTACACCGTTAAAGCCCATTGCTTTCGCGAGTTCCACATCGCGCCGCAACGCGTCATCATCGGGTGCAGTCATGAGGCTATCAGCCCAGTAGCCTTGGTCGAGAACCAGCCGCAAATAGTAGGGACGACCATTGAGCATAAAGCGATCGCGCTGTATACTCACAGTCCGCATTGCCGTATAAGTTTTTACTTTATCCAAAAGCTCGTCTTTATACCATAATTCTATATCGGCATTAATCAGCGTCGGCTTTTCTGGGCTCCACAGCAATTCGTTGCGGTAGTCATCGATACCTGGATCGGAAAGGGCGAGGCGACGGCTAATCTCCCCGTTGAACACTTCATATGTATCGTTCACCAGTACCCTATCGCCAATGCTGAGTTTCACCTTGATTTGTACGCCCGAAGCAGGCACATCACCCGCCAGCGCTGCGTAACAACCAATTTCCCACCGCTCGAAGTCAGGAGTCCAGCGGATGTGATCTATATAACTTGTACCCACGCGCTCAACCCAGACTGTCTGCCAAATACCGCTGGTGCGAGGATACCAAATACTGTGCGGCTCAAGCTGCCAATCCTGCTTACCACGAGGCTTGGCGAGATCCTGAGGATCGTCCTGCGCCCATACTGTCACTTTCGTTGTGCCACTGTCATTCAAGACATGGGTAATATCGAGAGTGAAAGCGGTATGCCCACCTTCATGCTCAGCTATGTATTGATCGTTAACCCAGACACGGGCGCGATAGTCCACCGCTCCAAAGTGCAGCAGCAACCTGCCTTCCCCTGGTGGCGTTTCAAATTCCCTCTCGTACCAGCAGTTCGGGTGAAATCCCGTGTCACCAATACCACTTTTGGCAGATTCCGGAGCAAAGGGAACTTCTATATCATGACTCCATTGCTGAATGTCACTGGGTTGAACGCATTTGCCTTCGTCATCAAAAGCGAACTTCCACAGACCGTTTAGACTTTGCCAAGTCGTTCGCTCAGCGTCTCCGGAAGAGATTCGCTGGAACTGCGGACGCGGGTATGCCGTTTCTTTTAAGGTCACACTCATCTTTTTATCGGCATTAGAGGTTAGTTCAACCGCATGATTCTTTAACTCTAACAAGTTCATCGAAACCTATTCCCAACTCTACTAAACAAATTATTTGTAACTACTCGCCTATTACCAAACATTCCAGGAATTTTGCCTGTAAAATTACCTAAACTACGTGACTCACCTCAAACCACACTATCCCCTGGTAACAAATGCCTAAGGATAGAGCTGTAGTAAGCAAACGATAGCGATCGTCCCCAACGCTATTGGGGGCGTTAAATTAGGTATTGGCTTCCGGCTCGTGACATTATGGCACACCTTGGGCAAATGTTTAAGGTTAAAATTTTGCTTTTTTTACTTTTCCTGCTAAATATAAAAAAACCGCCTCCTATCTACTATTTTAGGGGCGGATGTGTTGAAATCTAACGGTTTCGGCTGAAATACAATATGAACTGGCCTGTGCCCTAACTTCTCCCCACCTCTGGCTAAGCCTCTCCTACAAGGAGAGGGAAGCGCAAGATTTTTGTTAGCGAGAGGGGAATTTCTGCCCTTCCCTATAAGGGAACTGGGGCCGCGGGGTTAGGTCTTTTATAATTTCTTAGACTGAAATTTGTTAAAAAATGATGTGGCAGCGATTACGAATGAGCGATCGCCGTCCAAATAGCAGCGAAACAGTTGTTAATTAGGTAAAAGGGGAGAAATTGCTAGTTATCGTAGTTGCAATAGTGCTTGCCGCAATTTCAGCCACTAAACTTTAATGAAGTTGCTGCTGAACTCTTGGAGTTGGCTTTTGATCCAATGAGCGCCCCTACCTATGCACTCAGGACAAACATCGCCATAGCCATCACCTTCTTCGCTGCACACAATGACTCTCGCTTCTCTCGTCTGAAACAGCTGATTGCATATTAAGCACATTTGGTTATTTTTTAAGGTATTACATTCAATTTGAAATTGCATACTTCCTCCTCAGAAACCAACTTTGACGTCAACTTTGTTTAATAAAAATTTACTTACTGACCACAATACAACTATTGTTATTAATCCGACTTCTACCAAATGAATGGAATAATATTAAATTAATTTGTAATTAATAACACATTTTTTCGTAAAAGATTCAAACCACTGTCTAAAAAACAAATCTAGAGTATAAAAAAACTACAATGATGCGGTTTTCAGACGCATTTTTTATATTTAAATACCCTTATAGATAGAGAAATAGATGATTTTTAAGCTACGTTATCATGCCAAAGTAACGATTAACTATACTTACATCTTGAGAAAGATTAAGTAAAAAAGGCAAAACGCTAAATATGAGATGAACCGATTCAAAAACAATTTTATGGAAACTATTTATGGAAATATTCAAGGATTAAAATCTAGCCAAAGCAAAAAACTGCAACAACTTTACGAACAACGGCAACCCTCGCATACCGTAACTACGCCGGAATTCGCCCAAGCCTTGGCAGCAATCAGTACAGAAATCCATCAACCCGTGTGCAGCTATATTAATAGACGCGGGCAGGTGATCCGAGTCGCAGTTGGAACGCCGAGTCAAACTCAAATACCCCGCGAACAGCTACCTCGGCATAGTGCGGAACGTTGAGCGGGATTCACTGCGTTGCTACTCAATTCAAATCAGCGCCACCTGATGAAGCCGCGTTGATTGCAATGGCACGCCAGCGTTTAGATGCTCTGGTGGTGCTAACCGTAGCTGACGGCAAAGATGGAAGGCGGGGCAAAGAAGCTAGTGGCGATATTAAAGAAGCTTTCTTAGCTCATATTGTCCCCGACCCACAAAACCCTTGGGTGATTTCTCCTCCCCTGAGTTTAGATGACTTAACTGAGCAAGATTTTGACGACTTAGTTGATGAATGGGAGCGGGAGATTTCTGAATCTGGCGATGGAATGCCATTCCAGGATGTTGTCTCTGACACCGACAAAGTGCTGTTGGTGGGATTGAAGACAGATGATATTTCTCAGCAGCGGTTTGAAGATGGACTGCAAGAACTAGCACGGTTGGTGGAAACTGCTGGTGGAACTGTAGCAGACACAGTGCAACAAAAGCGAAGTAGTCCGCATCCCCAAACAGTTGTCGGACAGGGAAAAATTGAGGAAATTGCCCTTCAAGCTCAGAAACTGGGAGCTAATCTGATTGTCTTTGACAGAGATATTTCTCCGTCTCAAGCCCGCAACTTGGAAAACGAGATTGGCATCCGAGTTGTAGACCGAACCGAAGTCATTCTAGATATCTTCGCTCAACGCGCTCAATCGCAAGCAGGTAAATTGCAGGTAGAACTGGCGCAATTAGAATATATGCTGCCTCGCTTGCGCGGTCAAGGTCGGGAAATGTCCAGGCTAGGAGGCGGAATTGGGACGCGAGGACCTGGTGAAACCAAACTAGAGACGGAACGGCGAGCCATTCAAAGGCGTATTGCACAACTTCAGCAGGAAGTCAACCAATTACAGGCACATCGCGCCCGTATCAGACAACAGCGACAACAGCAAGAAATTCCTGCTGTCGCCTTAGTTGGTTACACCAATGCTGGGAAATCCACTTTGCTGAATGTGTTAACCCACGCTGAAGTTTATACGGCGGATCAACTCTTTGCCACCCTCGACCCGACAACGCGAAAGCTGGTCATTACCGAACCAGAAACTCAGGAACGTCGGACAATTCTGCTAACAGATACCGTAGGGTTTATTCACGAACTCCCGCCACCATTGGTGGATGCGTTCCGCGCCACCCTAGAGGAAGTCACTGAAGCAGATGTGTTGCTTCATGTTGTTGATTTGTCCCATCCAGCTTGGGAAAGCCACATTGCAAGCGTGGAGGAAGTGCTTGCAGAAATGCCAACTCTTTCTGGTCCTACTTTGATTGCCTTTAACAAAGTTGATCAGGTAGATAGCGAAACTCTGGCTTTGGCTGGGCAAAAGTACCCCGAAGCGGTGTTTATCTCAGCGACTCAACGCCTAGGCTTAGATACTTTACGACAGCGATTACTACAAGTGATTGACCAAAGAATTGAAGCAATTTCAGTCACACAAGGTTCATAGGAAAAGAAGGAAATTTATGACACTAGCTATTATTGTTCACGGCGGAGCGAAAACCATTTCAGAGGATAAGGTTGCAGCCAACAAAGCTGGGTGTTTGGCAGCAGTAGAGGCAGGTTGGGCAGTGCTGACTAAGGGAGGCACTGCGGCAGAAGCCGTTGAGGCAGCCATCCGCGTTCTAGAAGCTGACCCGACCTTTAACGCCAGTCTGGGCGCGAGTCTCAACACAAAGGGAGAGGTGGCACTAGACGCGGCGATCATGGAGGGCGCTAGCTTAGGTTGGGGCGCAGTGGCAGCAGTTCAGGGTGTGCGTCATCCAATCTCGGTGGCACGGAAGATTATGGATGAAAAACCCAGGATGCTTGTGGCACAGCATGCAGAACGCTTTGCCGCAGACAACGGAGCCGAAATGTGTGCAAAAGAAGACTTGATATCTCATGAGACGTGGCAGGAGTGGAAGGAGGAGCAGGAAGTTCTGGATCGCCCCAACACCATTGGCTGTGTGGCTTTGGATGCTAGCGGTATTCTAGTAGCTGGAACCTCAACTGGGGGCTTAATGAATCAGCAACCTGGTCGCGTTGGCGATAGCGCGATCGTTGGCAGTGGCTTGTACGCTGACAATAAACTCGGCGCTTGCTCAACAACGGGTGATGGCGAGTCGATTATCCCGGTGGTTCTGGCGAAAACTGCGATCGATTTCCTGGGTGGAGATAGGCATCCAGACGAAGCAGCGCAGATGGCGATCAACACTCTGAAATCTAAGGTTACAGGAGAGGCTGGGTGCATCCTCTTAGACCATCAGGGACGGGTTGGCTGGGCGTATAACTCGCAGGACATGGCTTGTGGTTATATGACCACAGAACTGGACAAGCCAGCTGTGTTTACTAAAAAAGAAGCTAGTACTGCGCCAGTTTTGGTTTGAGAGGTTGATATTTTTTAAAGTTCTTTTGCTAGTTCTTGAAATCTAGCTATTCCTTAAAGCTTGCTTGACAGAGTACTAGGTGTTACTGAAATACTAAAATTAGTGCGGAATTTTTCACGAATCGTTTCTGCTTGCAGATAGAGGAATCAAAATTCCGCAACTAATACCTTGTTTGTCATGTAGATGCAGCAAGTGAGTCTTGAAAACAATTTTTCTATGAACTTAACATACAATTTTCAGTATTTTCAGGGGAGTTCTTTTTCTGATTTATTTACTCAAGACATCACAGATGCACGTTGTGGGCTCATCCCAAATTATCCTGGGACAGCCAGTTGGGCTGCTTACCCCAACACAAAAAAATACTTTATTCAAGATGGCAGCAGTGAAGCCACCAAAACCTCGTTCGATAAGATTTGCCAGAAGGAACCTTGGAAAAACCTGGCTGTGTTAGGCGATGCCATTCCAGGAATTGTCATTATTCCGCCACAAAAGTTGCTGATTGGCTACTGGCGGGAGCATTTTGGCTTCAGCTATAGCAGTATGCAGATGCTAGACTGTTCGCTTTATCTGGATGACCTCAGCCAGAGCGATCGCTTTGACAAACTCATCACTCTATTTCCCTTTGATCATCTCAAACCAGAAAAACACGCGATTACTCCGGACACTCACTACCGATTGCTTGACAAAGTGACACTAGCCGAGCTAGGGGTGCAATGTCCGAAATACGAGAGCTACAGTTTGCACACCAACAGTCTCGAAGACATTCAGTTACCGGAACAATTCCCCTACTTGATCAAAACGTCCCACGGACTTTCAGGAGAAGGCACTTATATTATCAAAAGCGCCAGCGATCTAAACTACTGCTTTGAAGAACTGAGGAAGTATCTAGATCATAAACTGCTGAATACAATTATTGTCTCGGAGTTCGTTAAGAATGCCGTGCAGAACTACTGCGTGCAGTTCTATCTCAACAAAGCGGGAGATATAACGCTCATCGGTACCACTCGCCAACTCGTTACAGAGGAGGGCACCTATTTAGGGGGACTGATTCACTACCGCGAGATGGACATGAGCAAATTCTTTGAGATGATTGCCGCCATTGGTGAGTATGCTCATAAGGTCGGTTATTTCGGCTTTATTGGCTTCGACGTGTTGGAAGATAAAGACGGACAGCTTTATGCGATCGATGCCAATTTCCGAATCAATGGCTCAACTCCGCTCTGCTTACAGCGCCATACCCTACTGTCCCTTGGAAAGGAGGTGGCTAAATATTCCACCGACTACCGTATGGATGGGACATTGGACTCCATTCTAGTGAGCCTGAAACCAGAACTGGATCGTAAAGACTTTATCATCCTGTCGGCTTTAGAGAAGGTCAAATACGGAAAAATTTATACCGAAATTTCCGGGATTGTGACTGGAGAGACAATCGAGGAAATGCAGCACATTGAGAAGAACCTACAGGATAAGGGATTGCAGTCGCTTGCTTAATTAGTTAAAGGAGCATAAAAAATGGTATCAACTCTTGATGACACTAAGCGCCTTTCAATTGCAACAAAATTGGCAGATATGAAAGCACTACAAAATCTGCTGATTAAGAATGAGCAGCAATTTATTAAGGATTGCACTGATGATGATATTCGGAAACGCCTACAGGATATGCTCGAAGATGATCAGAAAAACCTGGGCGTTCTCGATACTGTCATTGTTCAGTACGGTGTTAAGGGTGAACCAAAGGCAACAACCCAAAAGATAATTGCAGAAGTTCAGAAACTCATGGAATCTGAACTGACTTTGTTTGAGAAAGTACAAGAGCATGAATTGCTCAAGCATAAGCAGACAATGGCTGGGCTGCTCATCCACAAAGCTGCTCAAGTTGTGGGTGCTGATGTTGAAGCTGCCATAACTCCTTTAAATACGGTTAACTTTGAAAACCGCGCTCATCAAGAGCAACTCAAAGGGATTCTGGAGATTCTGGGTGTTCGTGAACTGACAGGAAAAGAGCCAAAGCAGGGACTGTGGGCACGAGTTAAAGATGGTGTTGCAGCCTTAACTGGCGTGGTGGGTAGTGTCGTCACACGTACCGATGACGAAATGACCATTCGTGAGCTTCTCCTGATGGATCATACTAAGGCTGATATTCTGTTTATGGAAATTTTAGGTACTAATGATCCTCATAAAATCCAAGAGTATTTTGGGCAACTCTACAAAGACATAAAAGCTCATGGTACAGCCGAAGAACAAATCGTCTACCCACCAGTTCGTCAGTATTACGAACACACACAGGAAATATACGCTCAGACTGACGAAGTGATGGAGATGTTAGACGAAATTAAGCTTATCAATCCTTCTTCATCTGAGTTCAAAGCAAAAATTGAGCAGCTAAGAACTGCGGTGCGAACTCATATTAATCAAGAAGAGAAAGATATATTCCCCAAACTCCGCGACAACTTTAGCCATGAGCAGCAGAAGCAAATAGCTAGCGAGTTTAAAACAGCTAAAAGCAAACTGCAAGAGGAGATGGCTGCTTCCTAAGAGTGCAGCAAGCTCATCAAATCTAAAGTGGTTAGCTAAATTTTCTTTAGCTAAACATGAACCCTGCAACTCTGCAAGTAAAACGCTCTAGCGAAGAGGATTCAAAGCGCGTGCAATTATGAATAATCAAATGACGTGGAAGTATATATTTCAACTTAAGGCTGTAATCAATTGGGTCGAATCTGTGTTTTTGCTGTTATCCGACCAATGGATTCGTGAGTGGCTTGGTGAGAAACCCCTCATCAATGGTGAATACTCACACCTATTTCTCGCGTTGGTCTTTGTTATTGGAATTGGCTATTGGTGGGTTGGTCAGGACATTGAGCGCAATCACGGCATCATAAAACTTGGAATTATCGCGCAATCTTCGGTCTTCCTTGTGCTAGCTTATCACACGTTGGTAGGCAAGCTTCACCCATTTTATTTAGTTCCAGGTGTTATTGACCTTACCTTTGCAATTCTCTTTGTTCTGTTTTTAAATTCCTACGCTCGAACTAAACCCGCTCTCGAGTGATTTCTAGTGGTCTTTGTCATTAAACAAGAGTGCAAAGGTCAATTTTATGAAAATGAAACCACAGATGCACACAGATAAACCTTGCCCTTGAGCGAAGGGACAGATGAATTATCAGTGTAGATCTGTGTTTATCTGTTTCTATGTAACTTAATAGCGAGAAAACTCATCATGCCACAAAAAAATGGTCCTTGGACAATACAAGAAACTAACGAGAAATTCCACGATTCGTTTATCCATGTCTGTGAAGACCAAGTTCTACGACCTGACGGGCAACCTGGTAAGTATGCCACCGTTAAAATGAAACCTGCCGTTGCTATTCTACCGATAGATAACGATGGTTACGTCTATCTGGTTCGGCAATTTCGCTATGCTCTTGGTAAAGATAGTATCGAAGTTGTATGCGGTGCCGTTGAGGAGGATGAACCTAACATTGAGGCAGCAAAACGTGAAATTGAAGAAGAAGTTGGCATCAAAGCATCGGAATTGATTGAGTTAGGTGTCGTTGATTTAGATACATCAATTGTTCATTGTCCTGTGCAGATGTTTCTGGCAAAGCAGTTAACAAAAACAGAAGCCCATCCAGAAGGAACGGAAACGATAAAAACAGTTAAAGTTTCTCTCGATGCAGCGGTACAAATGGTGATGGATAACACTATCACACATGCACCAAGCTGTGTGCTAATTCTTAAAGCACGTCACGGATATCTCAACTCTAACTAATGGTAAACGTCAATATAAAACAAGGCATTGCATATACTTGGGGGTCTACGGCTGAAGAGAGGCTGATGCCGTTCCCATGCGACCAATATATAGAAAATAGTGACGAGGCATATTTCCGAGCCATAAATGTAAAAGCACCAACTCAGATTTTATTTCGATGGCTATGCCAACTCAAAGTTGGATCTTACAGTTATGACTGGATTGACCGCCTTGAAAGAATATTTTTTCCGGTTAAAGATTCAATATCAGACCCTCCAAGTCCAAAAAAACTGCTTCCAGGTGTGGAAAATTTAGCGCCTGAGCAAAGAGTTATGGGCGTTTTTAAACTTGTTGAGTTTGAACAAAATCGACATTTAACAATAGTAATGGATGACGAAAGAGCCGTTACAATGTTTGGTAACATTGCAGCAAGTTATATCATTTTCCCGATAACGGAAAACACTTGTCGCCTGATTCTCAAGGGGCATATTCGCTATCCCAGAAATATCTTTTGGTCATGGATACGCTGGGTTTTGCCGTGGGGAGATTTATTGATGATGCGCCAGCAGTTTTTAAGGCTAAAAAATCTAGCTGAATGCCAAGCTAACTGTAGCGCTGAGGTAAAGATTTAGAAAATGAAAAAGTACAAAATAGTCTTCAAAATCATACTTGCGATCGGGATGGTAGTCGTTGGTGCTTTGCACTTTACCCACCCAGGTGGATTTGAGAAGATTGTGCCGGACTTTCTTCCCCACCATCTGGCATTTGTTTACACAAGCGGGTTTCTGGAAGTTTTGGGTGGGGTAGGATTATTAATTGCTGGTGTAAGCCGTTATGCAGCATGGCTTCTCGTTGTACTTTATATTGCTGTTTTTCCCGCTAATCTTTATCAGGCAGTTAATAACATCGAGGTTGCAGCATTGCCACACGATCCACCACTGATTTGGTTGCGACTTCCTTTTCAGGTTTTCTTAGTCGCTTGGGCTTGGTGGTTCACCAGAGAAGAGAGTAACAATAAACAACTGAATGGGTAAGCTGCAAATCGGTACAAGTGGTTGGGTTTATAAGCATTGGATGGGCATCTTCTATCCACTGCATTTGCCTAGTAACCAGCAACTATCATTTTACGCACAAAACTTTTCTACTGTAGAGATTAACTTTTCTTTTTATCGTCTACCAGAGCGGTCTGTGTTTGAAAGTTGGCGAGAGCAAACACCATCTGGGTTTGTTTTTGCCGTCAAAGGTAGCCGCTACCTGACTCACATGAAAAAGTTAAAAGACCCCCAAGAGCCGCTATCTCGGTTGATGGAACGGGTAGAAGGCTTGCAAGAAAAGCTTGGTCCAATTTTATTCCAGTTTCCTCACACTTGGCACCTCAATCTTGAGCGTCTTCAGCCCTTTTTGGTGTTACTGCAAACATACCCGCAACAACGATTTACTTTTGAATTCCGTCACTCTAGCTGGCTGATTCCACAAGTATACAAATTATTGGAGCATGCTGGTGCAGCCCTTTGCCTGCCAGTCAGTCCAACCGTACCGCTAGATGTTCGCCTGACTGCGCCTTGGACTTATATTCGTATGCATACCGGACAATATGGTGTTGGCTACAGTGATGAAGAACTATCTATTTGGGCGAACCGTATCCGCTTATTTCTGCAACAGGAAGCTGATGTGTACATATACTTCAATAATGACCCTGATGGTCATGCTATCCGCGATGCTCAGCACCTGTGCAGGTTGCTGAGGTATTGATAACTAGCATTCCTTGAAATCTTGCTTCATTTTTTCTGCGTGGCAAAAACGCACCACATGATAAAGACCGTAAACCCTACATAGGCTAATACAGTTAGCCATTCTTGCCACCTACTAAATGTGCCGTTCATCAACTTTAGCCTGTTGTAAATGATGTTGTATTTTCGCACATCTACACCTACGGCATCGGCAGCTTTTGCACCACTGGCAAGGGTAGTGCAACTTTTAAGCTAATCAAATTTTGTAAACAAATGTGAAGCAGCACTTCGCGCCTCACTCTTAAGATAGGGTAGCACTCAAGGTAAACGCCGGAATAACGATAAGAACGTCTTCATTTCAACAAAGCCCAAACTAATCGTATTAATGTTTGGTTATTGACAAAGTCTTAGGCGATCGCGCCCAGCGCAGTGCTATGTGGGGCAATACGGTTCGGTTAACGTTTTAATATTTTGAAGATCCCCCCAACCCACGCCAGGTGCTTCAAGTCGGGAAACCCTTTCGCCAGTCGCCTGCTGTCGGGAAAGCCGTCATTCGCGCTGGCTCACCAACGCACTGGCTCCCCTTAAAAAGGGGGGCTTTTAACCCTCTTTTACCCCCTTTTTCAGAGTGCCGCAGGCGGGGGATCTTAACCGAACCGTATTGCTATCTGGGACGATTGCCCCAAGAGCAGTGGGCTTTGCTTAATCGCTTTAACTGGAGAAAAATAACTCTAATGATCAATTCTGATTCTTGCGTCTATACATTAACCAAGGTTTTTGTCAAGACTAATTTAGATACGTTTGCAATGGTAGTGCTACGCCATTGCATCGTATACCTGCTCCATCAAGCTGATATCAATCACGCGTAGAAACTCTTCTGGTGTTGTGTTGTCGAAAGTAGCAAAGACGACCATTTTCAGTGAAAACTAAGAATTACTTTAGAAAAATAATAACTCCCAAGAAGGAGTTTATAAAAATTTCAATTATATTATCCTAGGTAATATAGGACTTATTTGATAAATATATTTATCATAATAAAACTCCTCGGAAATAAGGGTTATTTGATTCTTCGTTAATTCCCCAGAAACTCAAGTTCCACAGGGAGTAGCTTAAGTTGGTTTGAACGGACTTCGGCTATTACCGAGAACACTTGCGCCCGGAGGCTCTCTCCGACAAAAGCAATGAAATAGGCTTGTCTGAAAAATTGTGTAGGAAACCAAAATTATGACTTTTGTGTGGCAGATTTTGGTTAGAAGCTGATGCTCGTTTACATTGCACTTTTTTCTGTTGAGGCAGTCCATAGTTAATACTTACTATGGACTGTCTTCACGAGTAAGTAAGCAATTTCAATGCGTCACAGCTTATTTATGAAATTCTCTATAGCGTTTACTTATTAATGCTGATAGGGGAAGCAGTTACCATTACAGGATTTAACTTTTTAAATATTGGCTAGACAGTATGTTCAGGCAATCAGAAGATGACTTATTAGTAGAAACGAGTCCTCTCCCTATTCAGGAAATCGCAGAAGATAGGGCAATCACAGAGACGCTACTTCCTCCAACTCCAAAACTGCTTTTTAAAATTTCTAAGCCGGAAATTCGGACAAGCCTCAGGGCGTTAACTTTTGAGAGTGTCTTCGCTACGGTTTTTTACAGTATCATCGGCAGCGCGTTGCTCACTAATTTCTTGCTGGAGCTGGGTGCCGGTCCAGTGGAAATTGGTCTTTTAGCCTCAATTCCTCAGTTGGTGAATCTGCTCCAACCGCTGGGAGCGTATCTGGTAGACAGAAGTCCTAGCTTCAACTGGTTTTCGATGTGCATTTTCGTCCCGTCGCGGCTACTGTGGGTGATTCTCGTGCCAGCGATTTGGTTGGTCACCTCAGTCACCTCTAATATCACTGGGGATCAAGTGGTGCTGTTGACATTGGGAATTATCTTGGTGACTAATATCATCGAAGCTTTGGGTCGTGCTCCCTTTTTGGGCTGGACGGCTGTGTTAGTCCCACAGCGGTTGCGGGGGCGGTATTTTGGCTTTCGCAATAGTCTTGTGAGCTTGACGAATCTTGTTGGTGTGCCGCTGCTGGGTCTAGCGGTATCGACCTGGCCCGGAGGAACACTCCAAGGCTACGGTGTGGTCTTGGTTCTAGGAATTGTGTTTGGGCTAAGTAGTCTGGTCAGTCAGTTCTGGTTGACCGATGTGAACCCGCAGCTTTTAAAAGTCGCCCATTCAGAGACATCCCAAGTGCAGTCAGGGGGAATAGATCTTAGCTTCCTCAAAGACGCCAATTTTTTGAAGTTTGTATTTTACATTGCTATATGGTGCTTTGCCGTTAACGTCAGCGCTCCCTTCTTTAACCTCTACATGCTGGATAACCTGGAGATAAATATCAGTATAGTCACTATTTATACTGGCATCTCTACTGGTGCTAATATGCTGCTGCTGCTTTTGTGGGGCAAACTGGCTGACCGAATTGGGAATCGCCCACTCCTGGTATTCGTGGGATTCTTGGTGGGGGTGACACCTTTGTTCTGGCTAGGAACTGGAGCTGATCCAATTTCCCTTTGGGTCTGGTTACCTTTGTTGCACGTGCTCACTGGTGGAACATGGGCGGCAATTGACCTGTGTACCAACAATCTTATGATGGGAGTGGCACCGCTGGGTAATCAGTCCAAATACTTCGCGATCACGGGGGCGGTTGCTGGTGTGAGTGGGGCAATAGGAATCACCGCTGGTAGCTTTCTGGCGACTCAGGCTGGTGGTGGTGGCTTGCTGGGGCTGTTTGTTCTCTCAGCCGTCCTACGAGTTGTTGCGCTTTTGCCCTTGGTTTTTGTTCAGGAGGAGCGCTCTGTGCCTCTGGATAGGCTTTGGCGAGTCCTGTTTCCAGCTAGGCAGCCAACAGAGCTGATTGAACAAAAATGATTTCCCGCAGTCCCCACCCAAAAATACTTGGAAATATCTACATTTTGGGTGGGGTTAGGGAAATCCGATATATAGCAGTCCTATTTGATTTATGAAAAATATTAACCGCCAAGACGCCAAGAACGCCAAGAAAAGAGAGAAGAGAGAATTTCACGAATCATTTAGGATTGCTATAGTAAGCGAAGCAACATTATTCTTCAGGTTTTTCTTGGTTGTGTACGTAGGAAATCACCCAATACGGTTCGGATAAGCCTTTTTTTCTCTCCCTGCATCCCCTGCACCCCTTGCTCCCCTTACTTACCTCAACAGATTATTTTCCCTAACCGAACCGTATTGGGAAATCACCTACATTTATTTGCCGCTCTTCAACCGCAGTTTTCACAGTTTGCTCGAAGTCAATAAAGAAAAGTCTTCCTATAATCTCCCTTTTTTAGAGAAATTATAGGAAGACTATTTACAGTAGTGGGAGAGGATTTGAGGCAGGTTGCGTTTTTTCTAGTTACCAACTTTAATCATTAGAGTTTAAGCGCTCTGTTTCTGATTCCTTTCTCATAGTCATAAGAGCGGGAGGTACTGGCATTGCTATTGCTTGTGCTAGCGCTTCAGGTGGCTTTTGGCGAGAAGGCTTTACCAATCAGATGAAGGATAAAGAATGAAACATTAATCCCACTTAATGAATTCACACTTCTGCCTTCATTTGCTGTCTTTTTCCTAACATAAGTTCTCTCATTAACAGTTCCTTCTGTCTTTAGGAAGGGGGATCTGTTAAATTGTTCTGTGCTTGGAAATACAAAAATCAAATGGCTAAATATCAAGAAACCGTAAAATTGTAAATGATGCCATGAATGCCATTAATGGATATCTTTCAAAATCATATGGTTTTTGGAGTCAAAACAAATTTTCCCTTGTTTCTGTAACTTGCCTATCAGTCGTGTAATGGTTACCCTGGTCGTGCTGCAGGCGCTGGCAAGCTCTTCATGAGTGAGGCGAACCAAAAGGCGAGTTCCGTCTGCCACTGGTTGACCAATTTCCTGTTTTAAAAGCAGTAACAATTGGTGAAACCGATCTTGTACCCTTCGTCTTCCACAAATGGCTAAAAAAGATTCTGTTTGGCGTAACCTAGAATTGATTTTCGGTAACAAAGTATGGCTGAGCGTTGGCAAAGCTGCAATTTCTGCTAGGTGTACTGGCACTAATTCCACATCGGATAAGGCTGTTGCTTGGTAAATGTGCAGCGCAGTCAGACTCGCACCAAAAACCATTCCTTCTCCTGCTAACCCAACCAAGACTTCTTCGCCGTTTTCACACAGTGTACTCAGCTTCACCCAACCTTGATGAATATACCAAATCACTTCCCGGTTGAGAAGGATAGTTTCTCCTTTGCAATATTTATGCGAAGAGCGGTCTTGACGCAAGTCACAATTATTCTTAAACAGTGTTGATTCTACTTGCTGGCGCTCAGTAATGTCACGCACCAGCCAACGTAATGCTATTGGCTTACCTTGCTGATTGCGCACTACTCCTACTGTCATGGCGGCATTAAACAACTCATCGCCGCGTTTTTGCATACGTATAATTAACTCTTTGACCTTGTTGGATTCGGATAATTGGATAAGGAAGCCACGAAAGGTCTGACGGTCTTCTAACGTCACGAAGTTAATAATTGGTTTGCCCACTAGATACTGCTGTAAGTAGTTGAACAATTTAGCAGCAGCACAGTTAGCTTCTTGAATGATGCCCGTGCTATCAGTTACCAAATAGCCGTCTGGTGCAAACTCGAATAAATCCTGGTAGCGTTGGCGTTCCGTTTCCAGCAAATTTCGTGTTTGTATGAGTTCTTCATTCTGCTGATGGAGTTCTTGTGTAGCCAAATTCATTATTTCTGACGCGCTCCCGAGTTCGACGAGAGCTTGCGGTAATGTATCTGGCATGACAGGCATATTGTTTATACTGTCGTACAAATCTGCTAAACGCCTGTACATTCGGTGTGTGCGTTGGACAAATTGGTCAATTTCTAACTTGTTTAGATTCATTTGAAATTCTTACTACAAAATTTGCAGAGGTTGAGCAAAAATCAGACAAATAGGGTTTGTATCAGGTGTAAGGCTTCAAAATAATTCTTAATTATTGATTCGTCATTCCCCATTGAATTAGAAAGTACGAATGATGAATGACGAATTACTAATTATTTCCCTGACATCCGTACGAAGGCTAGGTATTGCCCTAGAAACAAGTTAAGAGCATATCACCAAACTTGAGAAACTTTTAAAAAGAGAAGATGCTGATGACGTAATCAATTAAAATTTGAAATTCGCTGGCTTATATTTTGCAATTTTATCAATTTTTATTTATGTTGAAGTCAACAAATTATCAACATCTAGAAAGCATTAATCATTAATAATTCTAAAAAAATAGAAGGTATTTTAATTCATTACATTTTTTTTGCTTAGGAATGTAACTACATGATTGACTACTTTTGCATTAATAAAGTTAATAAGTATAATAGATGCCTCTGTTTTATCCAACTTCTATCGAAGGAATAAGTTAATTTTAAGTTAACTTGTATGCATAGATACAATTAACAGCCCTAAACCAGAACCCCAGCGATAGAATGGCGCGATTTCCTTGCCGATTTACCCAGCAGAAAGTGTAAAGTAAAACCCCATTTATGTCAGGGTGTTTTTCTATTTGAAGTATATTGCATCTAACTTGATGCTTTTGTCTAAGTACCCCGAAGTGCGAGACAAATTACATCCGTTTCCAACAGAATTATTTCTTCTTCCTCTCCCTCTGTGCTCGAGAGCGAAGGCGTACGGTTTTTTAACTAAAGCCAAAACAAGCCTCTTGCCTACCCGCAAGGGAGGCGACGAGATGAATTTTGGGGCGGTGAGTCCCACCCTTGAGCAATATTTGATTTTAATCAGATAAGTGATGGGGTGGGCGACGAATCGCAAATTTTTGTGCGAGTTTTCTGGTATAATAATCTTGGTTTGCTTCACCCACATTCGTGTCTGATAAGCCTCTGTCCAGTGGCACTGCGATCATTGGTAAGCGACTCCGTTGCCGTGCCGTGAAAGTAAGTCGGCACATCTTGATTAATACAAATTACCAATTGGTTTGTCCGATAGCGCGAATAAGCCAGCACATCATCCAGGACAGTAAAATTTGTAGGGTACAAGGTAAGAAATTCAAAGTCTGCGGTAGGGCATTCCGTGGACTTAAAACAAAGCTCAACGCCTCCGCGCGCAGTAGCCGCATTGGTTGAGAACCCCACGCTGTATGGTTGCATCAGCGTGGGAGTATGTCACTGCTGGTGGTCTAGCTCCTTCCCGGGTTGAAGCTGCCATTGATGGGATATCTTTCAGTCTCCAGTCACCACCAGCTTGTTATACCCTTTGCTACAAAAGGATTTACGAGCTTGAAGTCGTTGGGGAAATTTTCTGCTTTGATCGCGTTCTTTGAAGATTACGATCTCGATCCAGTGCTGCGTCGTTAAGAAGCTCGATTGTCCTCAATAACGGAAACGGCTCTTATGTCGCTGCTGCCTGTGTCTCGCAACTGCTTTACGCTTGTGTTTCTCCAGAGGTGTTTCAAAGTGACGATGTTTCTTCATATCTGGAAAAATTCCCGCTTTGGAAACTTCTCGCTTAAATCGACGTAAGGCTGATTCAATTCCTTCATTTTCGCCCACAATTATTTGGGTCATTCTCTCTCCTGCTAAATTGACTTAATTGGTTGCTGGATATAAGCAATCCAGTAAAACGCGAGCAAAAAAGGGCAGACTCCTTATCTGCCCAAAATACCCGAGAGTTCAATTATTTCTTTGCGATGAAACCATTGGAGAAGGAGCCAACACTCATCTCAAAGCTTAGTAGCGTCGAGAATATCCTCCACCACCACCACTATTGTTTCGTCTACCACCACCAAAGGAATCTCTGTCTTCGCGGGGCTTAGCTTTGTTCACTTTTAAGTTACGACCCATCCACTCAGCACCGTCAAGAGCCGCGATCGCTGCGGATTCTTCTGCTTCTGTTCCCATTTCTACAAAGGCGAAACCTCGTACGCGACCTGTTTCCCGGTCTGTAGGTAATTGAACGCTTTTAACAGTTCCATACTCTGAAAATACCTGTTTGAGGTCATCTTGTTCAACCTCATATGATAGATTGCCGACATAAATTGACATAAAAGATCTCCAGAATCAGATAGTAGTGTAGAGAGTTAGATTCGGAGAGACACTTGTAATAGATAAAAACAAACTGCACAACCGAATTTAATCCTATAAAGTGAGGATAACATAGAATTTAAAAGTGATGTCGCCAACCTTTGAGAAAATTTTAGAAAGAAAATAGACATTCAAAAGTTGGTTACGTAGTGGCTTGATTCGAGCTGCCAACGCTCCTTTGCAGATGCAGCCAACACCTACTAGGCAGCGCGGCGAGGTTACAACGCTCGCTGTTGTCGCTCCGGGCGAGAAGCCGGAGGCTTGACGCTGTGCGTATCGCCAATTTTGACCTGCTTGCAGTGCAACCACATCCACCCTCAACTAGGAAAATCTTTCCGCAATGGAAAGCAGTTTGTTTGCGGTCAAGAACTAGGGGGGTCACGGGGGTAAGGGTATAAGGGTGTAAGGGGAAGAATTTAGAATATATAAAAGAGTTTACCCCTTCTTCCTCCCCTACACCCCGAAACCCGTATACCCCTAAACCCCTTCTTCCTCCCCTACACCCCGAAACCCACTCCCGTTGCGGGCTTGGTCATTGCGGTGCTGATCTTGACGCTTAATGACAATGCTGCACGAAACATAGCGCGACTAGGGGTGTCCATAAACACACCTGAGCCACCAGAGTTATCTTGTGGATTTGCTCCGCATTTTGCAAAGGTTGGGCAAAACCCTAAGTTCAGCCGCAAGACTACTTACAGCAATTTTGGTTTGAATAGACTACACGTAGAGACCGTACAGCACTATTCGTGACAAATTAAGAAAACCGCCAAGTGAGCGATTTACTGGCGGTTACTGAACTCTATAATCAAACTTTCGGACGGAATTAAGTTTACCAACACATTCTGAGGAAAAAATGAAGCTCATATTTGTGGCAGCAGCCTGCTCCCGGATTTACATACTCTGATGAGAGTATATGTATGCAGACCAGGGACGTATATATAAATGAAAGTCTGCTTCTTGAATTTGTTCTTGTTCACTACCTTGGTAGGTAAGCGATCGCGTAAGAAGTGTCCAAAAAAACTTCAATATTCTTCACAATCCGTAAAAACCCACTGTGCCAGTAAATAAGTTACTGCAAACTGAATTTGCGACTGAATTAGCCAGTGTGCGTTCGCCCTTTGGGCGGCTCCCTTTGGGAGCATCGCCTACGGTGGGCGCTCTGCGCCATCGCGCATTGATTTTGGATGTCCTGCTGCGTCTATGTACGACAATATACGCGCAAACCGCCAACTGTAAAAGCAGGCTATACGCGCTTGGCGGTTTATTTAATTCGGTATTCTACCAGCGGCATAGGAGTCATGATAAGTCTTTAACCGGACACAATATTAACTCGTATGTCACCCCATGAGCAGATGGCATTCCATGACATTTAGGATATTTTATTGCTATCAAATAAAAATAGCGACATGGTAGCTTGATGCTAGGCGCTCTCTGAAATGCTTGTTAAATTTCAGTCGTTCCCCATCACTCTAAATGACCACCAAAGATTATTTTGGCGGCACAAATAAGAGGTATCACAAGTTGTGTGATATTTCTTTACAAAAAAATGGAAATTGCTCAATCATCACAACTCTCGAGCTGATTGTTGAAAGTTGATTTTTGAAAAAGGAGCTTTATGGCAGTTATTTACGGTACTACAGGAAACGATGATCTCAAAGGAACTCAAAACAATGATTCAATTTTTGGTTATAAAGGAGATGACATTCTCATTGGTCTAGCCGGTGACGACTTTTTAGAAGGTGGACAGGGTAATGACAAGATAGAAGGCGGCGACGGTGATGACATTCTATATGCTGGACTCAGCAAAGTACAATATGCACCCGGTTATGGAGGAGACCCAAACAGCGAAAATTTCTTGTATGGCGGCAAAGGTGACGACCAGCTCTTTGGCTCTTTAGGTAAGGATTTCCTGTTTGGTGGAAGTGGGAATGACCAAATCATAGGTCTTTCTGGTGATGACTATTTAGATGGCGGCGACGGTAACGACAGATTAGATGGTGGGTTCGGCAATGATACCCTGATTGGTGGTGATGGAGATGACATTTTATACGATGGAAGTTACAAGACTGGCGGCGGTAATGATTTGCTCTATGGTGGAAATGGAAATGATGTTCTCGATGGTGGAAGCGGCAATGATTTCGTTTTAGGTGGAAAAGGAGATGATATTCTCACTGGTGCTGGATACATACCCAGTGGTCCTTCTGGTGGTAGCTATGGAGTAGGTGAAATAGACATCCTGGTTGGAGGAGAAGGCAGAGATACATTCAACCTTGGAGGGCGAAACGCTGCTGGTAGATTCTCTGTTTACTATGATGACTATAATCGGACAACTGCTGGTGAGAGTGACTACGCTATCATTACTGACTTTAATCCAAGTGAAGATATTATCCAGCTTGTCGGAACGGCGTCTGACTATATTTTGGGATCATCTCCTACTGGTTTAGCGCAAGGGGTAGCCATCAACCTTAAAAAGCCTGATGGTGAGTTGAATGAACTCATTGCAATTGTCCAAGGTGTTTCGAGTTTGAGTCTTGACAGTAGCTACTTCACATTTCTTTCTTAGAGTCTTACATAGCAAGGCTTTTGAAAACTACATACCGACTCATGACAGCGACGCTATTGTTAGCTTAATAAAGAATAATGAGCAGAGCAATGCCGCAAGCTGGTCAATCGCAGACAGCCAATAATCAGAAGACGAAAACGATTAAAAAAGTGTTTATCGGTCTTAGCAATTAGCTTTACATTAACTGGTCTTCCTCTTGCTCTGGATATGGCTAGGAGCGCTCTTTAGTAAGTCAAAAGCAGTTTTGGGTCTTTTGTCAAATACTTCTAGTGGACTGGCTCTTTAGTCATCACGGTGATCCCAGCACTGGCACAACTTTCTCGCCAAACACCTCGATAAACTGCTCGTGTTCTCGGTTGACATTGTGCAGAATCAATTCGTCAAACCCGAGTTCAATATATTCTTGCAGCCACTCGATATGCTGCTGCACGTCTGCGGAGATACGGACGTACTGGTCTAACTCCTTTGGTTGAACAAACTGCCCAGCAGCATCAAATTGCTGTGGAGTTCGTAGTTCTGTCATCAAGATATTCTCAAAAATATTGTTGCGCCATTGCTGATGAGCTTTTTGTCGCGCTGTCTCCTCGTCACGGTCGTATGAAAGCTGCACTTTTAAAATCATGGGTTTGCCTTCTCCACCACCTTGGCGAAAGGCTTCGACGACTTCTTTGAGCTTGGGGAGTGGGTGAGAAATGGTAATCAGCCCATCTGCCCAACTACCAAGCCATTCTGCGGTTTTGGCGGTGACGGCGGCTCCAATAATTGGGGGTGACGTTTGCGGACGGGTATAAAGTTTTGCTTCTTCAACACAGACTAGACCGTGATGCGTGACTGTCTCTCCCGCCCAAAGAGCGCGGATGACATCAACACACTCCTTAAGACGGGCATTACGTTTAGACTTGACGGGCCAAGGTTCGCCTGTAATCTGTTCGTTGAGTGCCTGACCGCTGCCTACTGTCAACCAGAAGCGGTTGGGGAACATTTCCGCTAGGGTTGCCACAGCTTGGGCGATGATAGCTGGATGATACCGCTGACCGGGAGCGCAAACAACGCGATAGGAAAGTGTTGGGGTGGCTTGCATTGCTGCACCCAACCATGACCAGGCAAAACCGCTTTGTCCTTGCTGTTCGCTCCAGGGATGAAAGTGGTCGGAAGATAAGACATGGGTGAAGCCAGCTTGTTCTGCTATTTGGACGTACTTCAGCAGTTCGCTGGGCTTGAATTGTTCGTGGGAAGCTTGATAGCCAATCTTTGCCATAATCGTTTCTTTGGTTTGGAACTAACGCACTGTGTGAACAAAGGAAGGGGCGATCGCCTTCACTGCGCTTTGTGCAATCGCTCTATGCTGACAAAGGAATGGAGAACTGTTGTCCACGTAAAACGTACATAGCTTATTAGCCGCCATTGTTGCCCTTGTGAGGCGAATAATCAGGACAATTAACGGCTTCTTTATTTAAAACAAAATAAGGCTGTACAGCACACTGTATGTATTGATTACGTTGAAAAAATTGACATCTAAAACACGGAATTTGATAGTAAAGTTTTAGACTCATTATTCGATTGTATAAAGCCTCTTTAAACTTGGATGGCTTCAGAAAAGCAACTGACAAAAGCAATAAAAAGCAAAGGGGAATAAAAAAGAACCCTTCTCTGGGAATCGTCACATCTTTTTGTGGTGCAGAATTTGAGGGAGACACACTCAAAGTCTGCTCGATTAAAACTTCTCTTTTTTGCTGCATTTTGAGTCAAAAGCTTTGATGACTTCATACCCTGCCTAATATTGAAATTTCGTCAATAAGTTTCTTCTTAAGGAGTTTGCTTTGTGACAGTTCTAACGAACATATACCCTTGCAATACCCTGAAGCCAAAGATATTGAATTTATCTTATGTCTAGGGAAAAAAGGGAAAAAGGTTTTATATAGACAATGAAGAAAATCGATATCTGACGAAAGACAGGTTTAATTACAGTCATATCTCTAAAAGTAGTTCTAATACACCTACCTTTGGTTATGTGTCTGTAGAGGTGTATTAGCTCAAGCTTTCTGTGCCAAAGGATAGTTACATAAAGTGGTTGTGTATGTAGTAACAAGTCTCAACAACAGCCAGGGTTTTTTGCTCTCAAACAGCAAATCTTGCACTTATTAACTCAAAACCCCCTAATTTTCCTTTAATATTTTCCTTTAATATTAAGGATATATAGTGTCAGCAACCAACACAGGCTTGTTTCTGTAATCGGCTTCCAACTGTCCTCTCACTCTCTCATCCCAGGTTATGCCGTAGTCTCTCTGAATATCTGCAACGACAAACGGACGAACAACACCCACCACTCCTACTGTTTGATCCTGCTTAATAGCACTTTTTGGTGTTCCAATTAATAAAACTAGTAAATTTTCTCCACCAAGCACGGAGTTTTCATCTAGTGTAAACAAAACCGGACTTTGAATATTGTCTACTTCACTCCTAACTGCAAGTCTCATGCCATAGTATTTGCTAGGATCTTTGGTGATTTGCCCGGCTGTGGGTGCTAGCATCATCGACTTAGCAATAATCGCCGGTTTATTGATGTAGTCTTTATAGTATTGGTTTTGCAAATTCAGCTTATAATCGCGCTCAATATTTGGAATATCTAAGTTACGAACATCGCCCGTAACTTGAACTCTGATGTTACTATCTGTAGGTAAATCGAAAGGCACACCTGAAGCGTTCACCACTACTATAGGTTCGCCGCCAAAAAATCGCTCATCGCTTACAGTAAAAGAACTTAAACCGACTTTTTTAATAGGTTTGCTTATAACCGTCACGGTTTGACCGATAATATCGTCTGTATTTCTGCTAACTTCATATGTGCTCACAACTGGCGTAGGAGCAGCCCCATTATCTCTATAGCCAAATCTCACTAGCACGGCGAGCAATAGTATAGATATTATGACTTTTGCGTCCCAAAGCTTGTTAAGTAAGTAGTCTCTTTCAGTACTGATTTTGTTTTTCATATGTTGCTCATCTAAATTACTCATAGTTCAAAATCTTTTTGAATTCAAAATTATTCAAACTTGGGTTCTTACTCGGCGGAAAATGCTAAAATTACAAATGTACACTCAAGTTAAAGCTTATTTGAATTGCAGGTCAATTTCTGCTTTTTCAAGCAGTCATTTATCTGAATAGAGGATTTATTTGTCAACTAATTTTAGATTAGCAATTCTATGTCATGATCTCTTCTAACTGAGGTAATACAATCAATATCAAAGAAGGTTGATTGCCAATACTATAGGTAGATTTATATCTTTCACTAGCTGACAGGATAAAGCCGGCGGCACTTTCGCCAAGCCCGCAAGACAAAAACTCATACAAATTTAGGCTTCTTAAGTACGGTTCGGATCAGCTCCTAGACCGAAGTCTGGACGGCGCTACCCTGGGGTTGAGGGTTATGAGGCTATTCGCACCTTTGACCAAAAGTACAGCAGCAATACGCTTGATTTATACGTAGTGTCGGTGTTGCGATTCGGCGTATCCCTCAACGGGAGGCTTTGCGCGATCGCATTACTAGAAATTCTTGGCACACAACTCATAGGTCATCTGGCAATTGTCATCTACCCAGTATGTGGTGACAAGGATGTGCAAACAGTTGCCAAATTCTTAAACCCTAAATGAATTTGGGGAAATTTCATCTACCCAGATAGACATCAAAAAACAGTCTTTTGTTTTTAGTGACACTTAAAAAGTGACGGTCGTCTGTTGTAGTTTGGTGTATCCTTGCAAGTAAGAGGTAGTTGGATCTTGTATTTGTCTCTTAGTTACTAAACCACAATGCAGCAATGCTAGCAGAGATTAACCCCGGAACGTTGATTAACAATCGCTATCAGGTTCAAAGACTTCTTGGACAGGGAGGTTTTGGAAAAACTTACTTAGCATCTGACATGCAACGTTTCGGGGATCTGTGTGTCCTGAAAGAGTTTGTGCCTGTAAACACGTCAGAGCATCTCCTTGCCAAATCTCGTGAGCTATTTGAGCGCGAAGCAAAAGTATTATACCAGATTAATCATCCCCATATTCCTAAATTTCTGGCTTGGTTGACTGAGAAACAGCGGCTGTTTATAGTCCAAGAATATATAGAAGGTAAGACTTATTCTCAACTTTTGCGCGATCGCCTATCTAGGGAAAGAAAGCCGTTTTCCCAGGCAGAAGTATCAGCGTGGTTATTGGATCTGTTGCTCATTTTAGACTATCTCCACCAGCGCAACATCATTCATCGGGATATATCACTCGACAATGTGATGCTTTCCCATAAGCTTTCTAAACCTGTCCTCATCGACTTTGGCGTGGTGAAGCAGAAAGTCACTCAGATTTTGGCGGGTGATTCTTCTGATTCTCCTAATGCCTGGCACTCTGTTGCTGGTTCGATGGTGGGAAAAATGGGTTATTCTCCACCAGAACAGATTCGTATGGGACGTTGCTACCCCTCTAGCGATCTTTATGCACTAGGTGTTTCTGCTGTTGTTCTCCTGACTGGCAAAACGCCACGTTCTTTACTGGATGCTTCTTTCAAGTGGCAATGGCGCTCAATAGTTAATGTCAGTGAACCTCTGGGTGAGATACTGGAAAAAATGCTGGCGGAAAAACCAGCAGACCGCTACCAATCAGCCAAAGAAATTTACAATCTGCTTCAGTCAGCAATTTTACCTGGCAGTATCAGTGTGAGCGTGTCGCATCAAAAAATCCAAATTTACCCTGATGTTAATGAACTTGAATTACCAGAGACTATACAAGCAGAAAAAATTAAACACTCGAACCAACACTCACAACAACCCAAGCAAAAAACTGAAGCAGCAACTTCATTTCAGGCAGAAAAGCCTAGTAATATTAACCCAGAGTTTTTAGAGTATTGTCAGCGGGAACTGACTACTTCTGTGGGACCATTTGCCAGTGTTTTGATCAAAAAGACTTTGGAGCAAACCCCACAAATGACACCTAGCGAACTCGTAGAAAAGTTAGCTGCGGCAATTCCTGATCCGCAACGGGCACAGGAGTTTAAAACCAACATCCGAATTCCCTCACAACCTCAGTCAAAAACAAAAACACTTCCGGAAACAACCCCCTCTGAGCAAAGCATAAATAGTTATCCTGTTGCTAACAACCCAGAGTTTCTACAACATTGTCGGCAAGAACTGGCTACTTTTGTAGGACCTTTCGCCAGCTTTGTTCTTGAAGACACTTTGGCTCAAAATCCCCAAATAACCCCAGAGGAATTGGTAGAAGCCTTAGCCGCAAAAATTCCTCATCAGCAAAGGGCGCAAGACTTTAGAAAGCGTATTCACATTCCTCGCCACTAAGCAATTCAAAATTCAAATTTGCTCATTCGTCAATTCGCTAGGAACTTATGCAATCTGTACTTAGTCATCGTTTACCCCATAGGTAACTATTTTTTCAATGCCAAATTTATCGGGTCGTACAATTAGAGATTCATTTCCCCTAGCATAAACTGCTGAACCATGTCGTTGTCCACTGATATTATGTGTTAATAAAAAAAATAAATTTATGAGTGATCAAAATTCAACGGCATCATTACCGGGTTGGACGTTATCAGCGCGAGAACCTGAATTTATTGAATCGTTAATGCCAATATGGGAATGGTTTTACCGCTACTATTTTCGAGTGCAGACTTCAGGTTGGCATCACATTCCAGACGATGGAAAGGTTTTGCTGGTTGGCTCACATAATGGTGGGATGGCATCTCCCGATTTACACATGATGATGTACGATTGGTTCCGTCGCTTTGGCACGCAACGTTTGGTGTATGGTTTAATGCACTCCTATGCGTGGAAAGTAAGTCCCCCCATGGCCAGCGTTGGACAAAAAATTGGAGCCATTCTCGCACATCCAAAAATGGCAAGCGCCGCCTTTGATATCGGTGCAAGTGTACTTGTTTATCCGGGAGGACAATACGATATGTTTCGTCCTCATAGCCAGCGTTACAAAATTCAATTTGCTGGTCATAAAGGATTTATCAAGCTGGCACTAAAAAAGTTGGTACCAATCATTCCGCTGATTTCTGTAGGCGCACATGATACCTTGATTGTTTTGGGTGATTGCTACGAACAGGCAAAACAGTTAAATCAGTGGGGTATCCCTTGGTTGTACCAGCTAGATCCAGGGGTATTTCCTATATATCTAGGTTTACCTTGGGGCTTGGGTATTGGTCCGCTACCCAATATTCCCTTACCTGTACAAATTCACACCCGTGTCTGTGCTCCGATTGTTTTTGAACGTTATGGCATTGAAGCTGCCAAGGACCGTGAGTACGTGAATGCTTGTTATGAGTTAGTTTACACCCAAATGCAACGCGAATTGGATGTTTTAGTGAAGGATGTAGCGATGTAGTTGATTACGTTATGTTGCAACTGCTGCTGCCACCTCTTACTGCATAAGTTGATTTTAGTCGCACTTATTAAGAATCGTCCGTTTTGTAAGTAATATATATTACAAAAATTATACTTAAATCGTTGAATCGCTTAAGCGATTACTACAAACCCGTACTTAATGTTTCAAAAGAGAGGTATCTTTGCAAAAATTTATCTTTATTTTTGATTCATCCATCTAAAGATAGAAAAAAAATGTATCTTGAGATATATAATAAAAGATAGTTCATCTTATATATGTGTCATTTCTACTTTAGATTTGGACGAGCGCAATTATTTGGTTGAAGGCAAGCTAATTTTAATTAACCAAATAAAAAAAAGGGAAAATTGATTGATACATTGTTTCTGAGCTCAGATTACAATCCTTGATTTCTTGTCGTTTACTGGCTTCTAGCCCTTATCGCCCCCATGCTAACTAACTACCGCAAGCCCGTTTCCCTATCACTCATTTCCACAGATCAGCCACTTTCGTCTGTGGTTGAAACCGCTGTAACTGTGTATCAAAAAGACCAGAATCGGTTTCACTTACTGTTGAGTGCACCGTCTTTTAACGAGGCTGAAGTGGTAAACTCTAAGAGCCCAGAGAGTACAAGTCGCCAAGAGCAAGATCATGCTGATCTCGCCAGTAGTCCCCGGCAATGGTGGTTAGAAATTGCTCCTGAGCGAGTTATAATGACACACCAAGGTCACGGTCAAGTGAATTACCGTCACTTCTGGCAACAAGGCGCCTATGGTAGGACTCGCTATTGGTTGGCTAATGAATCATCACAACATAACGAACCTATGCGCCTGCATAATTTTACTCGTAGCCTAATACTCAAGGGTGATCCAATGCCTGAGCAGTTGCGAGTGGAATACGAATTGTTAGCAGGAGACGTCCAATTGGGAAGTTACATTCTCAATATAGAAATTAAACACTAATTGTACTCACCCAAATCCAGAATTTGCGGACGTATCCAGTGGTTCTTTGTGCATATCAAAGCAATACCATTCAGTTAAGGATTTTTTGTGAATATAGCGCTTCTCGTTTGGATGAAGTCATTATTTATCTGTGTCCCATGACTGTCCCATGAGTGGTTCTTATTTGTTGATGTATTGCACTCAACACCACCAAGCGCTATATTTCACACCTGTAGAACTTTCGGATGCAAGGTAAGATTGCATTGGTTATTGTTTTTGGTCTTGCAAACTTTTGATTGCTATTACCAAACTTATCTTCATGCGTGTAAAGGCTTCCACCAAACTACCGACTTCATCGTTAGCCACTTTCTCAAATTCAACATCCATATCACCAGTACTTACAGCTTCTGCAACGCGGACGACACGTTTAATGGGACGAACAACATATCGCTTAAGCCAGAAATTAGCCATGTATATGGCGAACGCAAAAATGATCGTCACGATTCCCATCACCAAAATCAAAGATTGACGAGTGTTTTGCAAAACTTCATTCGTTGGTACAGAAACAATTTGAACCCCAGAACTTCATTCAATTTCCACCCAATACCATTTTGATCTCCATAGATCTTAATCATTTCCTTGGGTGCAACTTCAGGCGTACTGTGACATCTCAAGCAACTAGCATCATTGATAGCTAAGGGGCGAGCAACATAAAAATATTTTTCTTCCTGAAAAGAACGAAATCCTGACACTTGTTGCATATTCTTGTTCTGACGAAAATTTTGTATAATCTCTGTTTCAAAGCTATCAGCCATGTCTTGAGGATTAGTGGGTTTTAGCATTGCTTCTTTATACAAAAAGTCCTGATAGGAATTGTTATCTTTTCGTAGGGCATCAAAGACTTTACGGGACGAATAAGCAGGGACAGTTTGCGGTGAAAATTCCTCATTCCCTAAACTCGCCTGCAAGTGTGGAGTCACTTCATTGTTTGTATAATAACGAACAGAGTTTAGAGTTCGCAACAGCAATAAAGCATTGGAAGTAATTTCATTTTGAGCTTTATAATTTAGGATATTAGCCAAAGCAATACCACTAAAAGTAATTCCTCCCACAAATATTACAAGTAGTAGTATGGTTAGCTTTTGAGCTAATGCTAAATTATTGAAATAGAATGAAAATTTTCTAAGCATATTTTTTTCTCCATTAACATAAATAAACGGTATTGAGTTAGGGTATATAGGGGCAATGCCTTGCGCCCGTAGAGATGTAGGAGAATAACGTTAAAATCGACTGGGGCTTAGTATAATGAATGTCCACCTTCAGAGAGCAGCGCCTTCAGTCGTTAGCATTTGAGTGCTGAGCCTCCGTTTTTTGTCGTCAGGTACGCATTTTCCAATGAATAACTACAACAATTTTTCTCTTTTTTCGGCTAATAAGACTGCATGAAAAAGTCAGAAAAAGTCATTCCTTATAATTAGAGAATCTCACCTAACATGCATACGATAATTTGGAGCCTAAATCGTATCCAGCCCGGACATATCGCGTTGTAGACGTTCTCATTCACAACCAGTCGTACCGCGTTGTAGAATTGGCGGGTATTTGCTGAGTCATCTTTATTTCTCCTTTTGGTTAACATGAGTTGATAGCGGTGAAGAATTGAGAAATATGCAAGCGAACTACTCAACCGCTCAAACCACAGCCCTGAACCGATCCTACTCAAAATTGCTGTCTTCGCAGCAGCTCCCAAAGCGAGCTTCCTTTACCAGTATGGCTGGCGATCGCGTCCCTTGTGAGGTAGTAAGGAGCGCCTTTCAATAAGACTATCTTCTTGACAATAAAATAAGCAAGGGAGACGCTTCCTGAACCACAAAAAGATAGCTTCACTGTAGGCTAAAGCCTACGGGGCGCAGTTTTCATCCCCGGGAAGACAGCACGGAATTTGGCACTACGTGCGTCTTCCTCGGGGGTTTTCAGCCAGCCATCCTTATAAAAGTTGAAACTAAGTTATAGCTTTACTGGTTTATCTTGCCTTTTCACAACTCTAATTACAGCTAAATAATAGTCAGTGTTACTCAATGCTTTTGCTGTTGCTAAGTCTATAAGACTTTCTTATCTTAAGCAAACTTTGCACAGCATCACCCATCAGTCTCCTTGCAAAAGTTGGTTGTTAGAGGTTGTTTGAAAAGTGGTTGGCTGTGATTTTTGGCACTTATTGATCCCCCCTAGCCCCCCTTGGAAAGGGGGGAACCGGAATCAAAGTCCCCCTTGGAAAGGGGGATTTAGGGGGATCTAGAACACTTTGCTACCGACAGTAGGACTTTTAAAACATCCTCTTAGATAGCAACAACCGACTTTCCTAATCCAAATTAAGGACTGATGCGCTAAGAACGCACAATTATACGTGTTGCTCGCACTTTTAGTTTGGATGCAAGCGACTATCAGAAACTAGTCAAAGCAATAAATAAAACAGTTTCGCGACTTTTAGTCCTTGTGAAACCTATTTTTCAAAGAAAATCTGAAGGAAAAATTAGATGCAATTACCCAATACTTTTAAAACTCCCTCTTTTGTGCAAAAGCTTCATTGGATTGCTGACCCTGTAAATTATATGGAAAAAGCAGCCCAGAAATATCCTGACTTGTTTACGGCTTTTGTAGTTGGTTTTGGGGATACTACCGTATTTGTACAGCATCCCCAAGCACTTCAGGAAATTTTAACCAATGATAGAAAGAGGTTTGCTGCCTTGAGTGAACCAAACAGATTTTTGCGACCTTCTATTGGGGACAATTCTGTTATTACGCTAGAAGGCGATCGCCACAAACAACGACGACAAATATTAATGCCTCCCTTCCACGGCGAACGAATGCAAGCTTACAGTCATTTAATTCCTAAACTGACCGAACAAATCTTTAGTCAATTACCGCAAAATTCGCCCTTCTTAGCTCATACTGTTACACAGAAAATTTCTCTTGAAGTTATCTTACAGGTTGTCTTAGGTTTATCAGAAGGAAAACGTTACCAACAACTTAAGCAACCACTGATTGAAATCACAAATATGTTTCAGTCTTCTATTGTATCTGCTTTTATGTATTTCCCTTTTCTGCAAAAAGATTTAGGCTTTTTGACTCCTTGGGGGAAGTTTTTGCGTTTAAGACAACAAATTGATGAATTACTCTACGCAGAAATTGCAGAACGTCGGGAAAAACCCAATGCAGAACGCATTGATATTCTTTCCTTGCTGATGTCAGCCAAGGATGAAGAAGGTCAATCGATGACAGACCAAGAGTTGCGCGATGAAATGATGACATTGCTGTTAGCTGGTCATGAAACCACTGCAACAGCGATCGCTTGGGGTTTGTATTGGATTCACCACCAGCCGGAAGTACGAGAAAAACTCATTAAAGAACTAAATTCCCTCGGTAATTCTCCTGAACCTATGAGTATTGTCAGACTGCCTTATCTCACTGCTGTCTGCAATGAAACCTTGCGGATTTACCCTATAGGAATGATTACCTTCCCCAGAATAGTGCAAGAACACACGGAATTACTAGGACATCAGTTAGAGCCAGGTACGGTAGTAATTGGTTGTATTTATCTTTTGCATCAAAGAGAAGATTTATACCCAAATCATAAGCAGTTTAAACCAGAACGCTTTCTCGAACGCCAATTTTCTCCTTATGAATTTATGCCCTTTGGTGGTGGTGTCCGACGCTGCGTTGGCGATGCTTTGGCACCATTTGAAATGAAGTTAGCCTTAGCAACTATCATGTCACGCTATCAGTTGGAGCTTATTGATAATCGACCAGAACAACCTCAACGACGAGGTACTACTCTTGCGCCGAAGAATGGAGTGAAGATGAGGTTATGTGGCGATGTTGGTAAAAAAGTGTCTGATAGTCAAAAAAACTTTACGGCGTCTACGTTTTAGCTAATATTTTACATTGGTAGTAACGAATGAAGCATCTACTATTAATGTTGCTCATTGAAAATGAGCAAAAACAGCTTTTTTGTGAATTTGATTACAACAACAAAAATGATGAAGCATTATGCGTAAAATGAAATCTCATCCACATTTATTCATCAGCATTTTCTTACTGACACTACTAATTAGCTTATTTTTGAATTTCCAAATTTCTACAACAAACGCAACTCAGACAACTCAAACTTTGGCATTCATAGCTCTACAAAACCCAGCTAATACAGTCAAAAATAGTCTATTTACAATCGAAGCTAACGGTTCGGCTCGTCATAACTTGACACCAACCTTAGAATATTCTGTTTCCCCGACTCTTATCTGGTCACCCAATGGTCAGCGACTTGCCTTTGTCGCCTCAGAAACTGAACTTTATGTAGTTAACTCTGATGGTTCTAGACTAGCCAAGGTGTTCTCTGGGGGAGGCTACTGCAAAGCAGCTAATTTCGGTATTAACTGGTTAGACAGCCAAAAAATCATTTTCGCGATTAGTTGCGACGGTCCTAGTGCTGATCTTCCTGGCAGTGAATCTCTTTACATCAGCGATACTACTGGCATTCCTGGAACTAAATTGATTAAGAAGTGGGAGGCAGGAGGAGTTCCACCGAAAACAGAAATCTCATCCTTATTGTACCTTTCACCAAATGGTAAGCAGGTAATATTCATTAAAGACCGAAATATCTACAAGATGAATACCGATGGCTCCGGTTTAGTTAATTTGACTAACAAGCCTGGTGATTATATCCCTGGTAGCAGTGGACTTATGTGGTCTCCTGATAGCACCCAAATTGCTTTTTTTGAAGGTAAATATCCCACACAAAATATTTATGTCATGAATGCTGATGGGACAAATCTCAGAAATTTGACTAAAACTCCTGAAACTATGGCATATAGTGGCAGGCTGTTTTGGTCGCCTGATAGCAATCATATTGCTTACTTTCATGACCAAGGTGGAAATAATCGTAGTCAAGAAGTAGATATTTATCTGCTTGATGTGAGCAGGGGAACTGTCAGGAATTTGACGAAAAAACCTGGATGGTATGGTGAACCTTCATGGTCACCTAATGGTAAGCAAATTGCTTTTCTCTCTGGAGATCTCCACAATCCCAAGCTTTACACAATTAATGTTGACGGCTCAAACCGGACTGAGTTACTTTCTAAACAGCCATTATCGCAATTTAGCAACATTGCTTGGTCTGCTGATAGTCAGCAAATTGCTTTTACCTCTGGTGAGATTGGAAAAACGAGCCTGTATGTGGCAAAGCGCCATGGTTCGGGGTTGACTAAGTTAACAAATAATAATTTAAGTGCTTTGAATCCTACCTGGCAACCGTAGATTATGTCAATAAAAGAATTGGGTAGGTGCAAAATCTCCACTCATAAGTTTTGAACTTTGGACTCTTGACCACGGTTCCAAGCCCCTTAATTAAGGTCGGTATAAAAATCTATTCTTCTAATTATTCAAGCCCCCGGATTCATCCGTGGGGTCTTTAATTTTTAACTTTGAATGCGTGAATGCGTGAATGCGTGAATTAAGCGAAGGGGGAGTCAGCTTGTTCGGGGGTTTAATTATTTCCACTCACTTATCGAATGAATAAGCCTGCTATTAAGTTATAGCTTAACAGGTATAACTTGGCTGGTACATCTTTGCTGAAAGTCAGATACTAAACTCAGTTGTTCAGCAATTTAGAACACAACAAACAAATAGTAGTCAAAAACGAGGTAAAAAACCATGACATCTCATACTCAACAAACTTTAGTTGCCAATCTAGTTGATAATTTGCCAACAGTTCAGCAAGGAAATTCTAGTTTAGCGATCGCAATTTTGCAGCAGCTTCTCGTCCTAGAAGGCTATGGTACTAACTTGCCTGTAACTGGTTATTTTGGACAAGAAACGGCATCTGCTGTCATGAATTTTCAACAAACAATGGGTTTGTCACAAGATGGCATTGTTGGTCCAACGACCTGGAATGCGCTAGCCCAGTTTTCTCAAGCAAGCTAGCAGTTCAGATTATAGCGGTTCTCGGTTAGGTGCAGTACATTTTTAACCTCGCTTCCATTGCTCTCTCCTTGTAGGAGAGAGGCTTTGAGTCTTACTCCCCTTCCAACAAAAAAAGTTTTTCCGCTTCCCTCTCCTTTTAGGAGAGGGTTAGGCAGAGGTGGGAAGGGGTTGGGGAGCCAGTGCGTTGGGCGGCTCTGCCGACTTGAAGCATCTGGCGTGGTTAAGTCTGTATTGGACGAAATTGCAAACCGCTATATGACAGATAAGGACGGCGGAATTCCTACCAATACTTTCGTCCGTCGTCTTTGAGTCGAACATCAACAATCAGTTCATCGAAGTGGTTTTGTCTGCGTAGCACAAGCTAAAGATATGAGCTTACGGGAAAGAAGATAACCAAGGCAAATACAACTCACAAACAATATTAACAACGTCGCTCCCCAACCGATGCAGCTAAACCAACTCAAACATGGCGATCGGTGTTTCCAACCGGAGGAGATATCAATGAGAAGATACCTCTACGAGTTAATGAAGTTTAGCCACGAGGCAGTTAAAATTATTTTTGGGAGAAATTTAACATTTGTGTCGCAAATGCACCCAAGCCACTGGGTGGTGATTCTTCATAAACTCCTTCATTTTACAACCATATGGCTTTTGAACGCAGACTGGACACCTTCTCGCTTGCAGCCTTGTTGGTGTCAGCGCATTACGGTTTGGGGTTTCTTTTGGGAACCGCTGAGAAATCCCTCACTTTCGGTACTGCTGGCAGCCTCTATGCTGTCTCTCTTGGTTTGGGTACAATTGCTCTTTTGGGATTGGCAAAGTTTTACTGGACACAAACAGAGCAAATCTGGAACTTGCTAGGTTCTGCTTACGGAGATGGGGTAAAAATCTTTGTGGGTTTGATGTCTTGGTCATCGCTGATTGGTATCGAAGCCGTTCAGTTGATTTCTGGAGCTTTTATCCTCAAGGTCTTTGGGATACCTACACTGCCCACGATGGTTGTTTTGGCTATCCTGTTTGCGACAATTTCTTTACTTCCAGTGGAGAAAGCAGGCTGGATATTGCGAGGGTTACTGGTTGTAAATTTTTTGGCTCTGCTTTATGGGCTTTGGGTGTTACACGCTTTCGGTGACTATTTGCGATCGCCCTTTGGGGGGCTTTCTTTGCAAGCATCACCGCTTACGGCGCTGGCGATTGCGCAATCGCCTATAGAGTTTGCTGGTTCAGTGCAACATATAAGTTTGCCTTCAGCAGTGGGCGTGTCATTGTCTACAATTTTGCTGGTACTCATAGATATGAAGTATCAGCAGTTTCTTGTCCAAGCAAAAGATCTGCAGAGCTTATATAAAGGTTGTGCCTTAGCAGCGATTATACTATTGTTGCTTGCTTTTTTGCCTTCAACGCTTGTCGTTGCAGCACACAACGCAGGAATTTTGCCTCCTGGCATTGATGGTAAAGAAACTCTCCCCTTTATCCTATCCTGGATTGGCGGTGGTAGCCAAAAGCCTTTGGGCATTGCTTTGATACTATCTTTATTGGTTCCAGCACTGGGTATTGGCAGCAGTATATTACGAGTGCAAACCAAGACTGTCTTGGACTTCAACATTCTGCCTGCATCTGTGTGGAGTCGGGTACTTGTCACTGCCGCGAATGCTCTGTTTGGTCTTGCTGTTGCTTTCAAAGGTGGGGAGATTGTCAATCTAATTGTGTTTTTTTATGCAGCTTATGTAGGAGCAGTCTTTGTTCCTTTTGTCACCTACTTGCTTGCTCAGACAGGACGCTATAACTTCTCCAAAGGCAGCGTTAAGCTTTCTTTAATAGTAAGTAGTATTGCGGTTATGATATTATTAATTTTAACATTAATAAAACCAGATCTTGCACTATTTGGTAGTGTTGAATTGAACATTATGGGAACAGGAATCCTCAGTGGGCTCTTATTTTTGTTTATGGGTGAAGTATTAGAGAAGTACTTGCCAACATCCAAGATTGGAGAAGAAGCTTAAGATATTACAAAATTAAAGGTATTAGAAAATCGCTCTATCTGTTGACTCATCAGGTTTGATTGAAAACAGCTTGACAGTTGCTTGCGCTATTGTTTCCTTGGTTAGAGGTAAAAAATCTAGCCATCCTTCTAAAGTGAGTTGCTAGGTAACTTTAGATTGTCATCACTCTTCTGGATTACAACCATGAATAATGGCAACGGCTTAAAAAAACACAATGGCAGCCATATTCCTCATTGGAAAAAGCACATTTGTCGTACAGAACACGCCGCGATCCAAGTGCAGGACGATCGCACGGGAATGGACATCGAAACGCTCAAACGTGCTTTCTTCGATAACCTCTATTACATCCAAGCAAAAGATAAAGGTTGGGCAACAGCACACGACTACTATATGGCACTAGCGTATACCGTGCGCGATCGCCTGCTGCACCGGTGGCTGAAGACTGTCGAGCAAACCTACTTTCCCAAGGATGTCAAAGTCGTTTGCTACTTATCTGCCGAATACCTTATTGGACGACAACTCGGCAAAAACTTAACCAACGTTGGACTCCATGAGCAAGCGCGTCAAGTGGTGCAGGAGTCAGGATATGATTTGTACGACCTGATGGAACAGGAAGATGAACCAGGATTAGGCAACGGTGGTCTAGGACGACTGGCTGCTTGCTTTCTGGATTCCCTCTCAACTCTAGAAATTCCTGCTATAGGTTACGGTATTCGCTACGAATACGGCATCTTTCGACAGGAGATTCGCAATGGCGCTCAAGTGGAAGTTCCTGATCGCTGGCTGCGATTTGGCAATCCTTGGGAAATTCCCCGTCCTGAGTACACTGTGGAAGTCAAATTTGGAGGACACACCGAAGCTTTCACGGATGAACATGGACGCTACCAAGTGCGTTGGATTCCCGAAAGAACTGTACTCGGAACACCATACGACACACCAATGGTTGGCTACAACTCCAACACCGTGAACACCTTGCGTTTGTGGAGTGCCAAGGCAAGTGATGAATTTGACTTGCAGATTTTCAATAGTGGAGACTTTGCCAATGCCGTTGCTGATAAAGTCTTCTCCGAGAACATTACCAAAGTCCTTTATCCCAACGACAATAACTACCAAGGTCGAGAACTGCGTTTACAGCAGCAATACTTCTTTGTGTCCTGTTCTCTGCAAGATATCATCCGCAACTACCTGCAACACAATGAGAACTTTGACAATTTCCCCAACAAAGTTGCTCTTCAAATCAATGACACCCACCCTAGCATTGGCATAGCCGAACTGATGCGGCTCCTGCTAGACGAACATCAGCTAGGATGGGAAAAAGCTTGGGACATCACTCAAAGAAGCTTTGGTTTCACCAATCATACCTTGCTGTCTGAAGCTTTGGAACGCTGGCCTTTAAGTTTGTTTGGCAGACTTCTACCTCGACACTTGGAGATTATTTTTGAGATTAACCAACGTTTCCTGGATCAAGTTCGTGCTAAGTATCCAGGAGATATTGACAAAGTTGCCAGACTGTCGGTTATCGAAGAAGGCGCAGAAAAACGGGTGAGGATGGCTCATCTTGCCTGTGTGGGTAGTCATGCTATCAATGGTGTCGCAGCGCTACATACTCAACTGCTGACAAACGACCTGTTTCGAGACTTCTACGAACTGTTTCCCGAAAAATTCAGCAACAAAACTAATGGAGCCACCCCTCGTCGTTGGATTTTGATTGCCAACCCCAAACAAGCCCTGCTGATGACAAACAAAATCGGTAAGGGTTGGATCAAGAATTTGGAAGAACTCAAGCAGTTAGAAGGCTTTGTGGACGATGAAGAATTTCGCGCCCAATGGCGGCAAATTAAGCAGGAAAACAAGCAGGACTTAGCAGAGTACATTCTGCAAACGACTGGAGTTCATGTTGATGCCAATTCCCTGTTTGATATACAGGTGAAGCGACTGCACGAGTATAAGCGTCAGCTTTTGAATTTGTTGCACGTTATCACGCTTTATAACTATATCAAACAAAATCCCAATGCAGATGTTGTGCCACGAACCGTGATTTTTGCTGGTAAGGCTGCACCTGGTTACGCAATGGCAAAGCTGATTATTCAGCTCATTAACTCAGTGGCGGATGTGGTGAATCATGATCCGGATATAGGTGATCGCCTCAAGGTCGTTTTCTTGGCAAACTACAACGTAGCATTAGCACAGCGAATATATCCAGCTGCTGACCTTTCCGAGCAAATCTCGACTGCGGGGAAGGAAGCTTCTGGCACAAGCAACATGAAGTTTGCGATGAATGGCACATTGACGATTGGTACACTAGACGGGGCGAATATTGAAATTCGCGATCGCGTCGGACAGGAAAACTTTTTCCTCTTTGGACTGACGACTGAACAAGTTTCACAAATCAAAGCTCAAGGCTACCATCCCTGGGACTATTACAACAGCAATCCTCAACTCAAACAGGCGATCGACCAGATTGCATCCGGTTACTTCTCCAAAGGTGACAGCAATTTGTTTCAACCACTGGTAGAATCTCTAAAAAACCGAGATGACTATCTCCTCTTTGCCGATTACCAATCCTACATCGAGTGTCAACAACGCGTCAGTGTTGCCTACCGCGACCAAGACAACTGGTTGAAGATGTCAATTCTCAACGCAGCTCGCACGGGTTACTTTTCCTCAGACCGGACAATTCGCGAGTACGCCCAAGATATTTGGCACGTTCAGTCTGTACCTATTACCTTAGAAGATGATCAACAGGAGAATGCAGCCATAAACATCGAAGCACAACCCGCACATAGTCTTTAATTTGTCAACTGGTAATTCGTAATTGAGTGAGTCATTACGAATTACTCAGCAGCAAGTCCTGGCGATGAGAAATCGCCAGGTGCAAAATATGAAGAGACACTGTCTAACAGATTGCCGAATCTAAGACTTCGCCCAAACCAACAACTCGCGCATATCCCATCGTTGCTGTTCCGTGGTTTCACTCACCTGGATGTGGAGTGGGATGTCACTTGAAATATCGTGTGGTAACAACCGCAAGAGTACGTCCGTTGCTAGAGGAAACAGTACCCGCCCGAGTCTTAACTTGTGTAGATAGTTAGTTTAGCAAGTTCACCAAAGAGGCAAAAATGACTCAGGAACCACGCAAGCCTATTCATTTATCAGTCCATGAAAGCTCTGATCCAAGTGTCATTAGTCCTAATTCAGATAAAGAAGCTTCTGGAAATATGAATGACTTGAATGACTCTGTTCATGATGACGAAAACGTTGATGTTCCCATTCCGGGGCTTTCTGATGACGATAACGACTCTAATCCTGTCGATCGCCAGATCGGTATTGTAGGCAGAACCGCCGGATAAGCCAACTTTACTTGGGTAGGGGAAAATAATAGAGTTCTTGCAAAAATCCAATAATTAAGTATTTTGAACCACAGATGCACACAGATAAACCTTGCCCTCGAGCGAAGCGAAGGGACAGATAATTAATCTGCGTGCATCTGTGTTTATCTGTGGTTTTATTTTCATAAAACTGACTTTTGCAATCTTACTCCATGAACTGCGTGAGCCCAAAGCGCCCCCACTAGGGGTACACAAGGAACAATGAAAATGATGCTGGAACGATTTTGGGTGATTTCAGTCTCTATTTTCAAGGTAGGTTTAATTTTCATCTCAATGGGTAAGTCCTGTCACAGTTTGCTAAGTACAAACGCAGCAAGAAACCCCAAAACGACAATCAAACCAGCAAAGTTGTGAGCTTGTTCAAAGGCTTCTGGAATCATCGTGTCTGATATCATGGCAAGAATTGCGCCTGCGGCTATGGCAGTTGTGGCGGCAATAACTTCTGTAGAGAAGTGACTAAAGACTGCATACCCTATCAATGCTGCTATCCCAGAGGTAACAGCAATCATTCCCCACACACCGAAGATATAACCAATTGAGCGACCTGCCTTTTTCATACCAGCAGCACTGGAAAGTCCTTCGGGAAAGTTGGACAAGAAGACTGCTGCTACAGTCACCCAACTGACAACGCCTCCCCCCAGCATACTAACACCGATTACTATCGACTCTGGAATACCGTCTAAAAGAGCACCAACAGCTATTGCCAATCCACTACCGCTGTCTTCCTCCTCCCGTGGTTGCTGCTGACCAGAGCGTTTACGGTGTTTTGCCCCTTGATATGCCAAATACCAGTTTGCCGCTGTATAAACCACAGCGCCAGTGACAAAGCCAATAGCTGTGGAGTCAAATCCTCCGCGTTTGTAAGCTTCATCCATTAACTCAAACGACAACGCTGAGATTAACACCCCAGCACCAAATGCCATGATGGCAGCGATCGCCCGCTGGGGAATTTTGGCAAAATAACCTACCGCCGCTCCTATTAACAGGGCTGAACCCCCAACTAGCCCCCAAAATCCTGCTTGTAACCATAATGGAACCATGGTACACCCTCAAAATTCGTAAACTAAAGCAAATTTAGGATGGCTATAACAGGCTTAAGTGTTAGATACATAAAGTTTAGTAATAATAAATACTTATAGTTTAAATAATACATATTAATATTTAATGGAGCTTCTCTCAAAGGCATAGTTGAAATTTCTATCAAAAGTTTGACAAGAAAAATAACGTGAAAAATAACAGACAATTGATGAAGATTTGTCAATACTAAGTATCGTTCAACAGTTCTTATTTAATAAATAGCTTTCTTTGGATAGATGACAATAAGCATGCCTAAGATATAGGCATGAAAAAAGAGGGAGATGACATTAGACACTCACATCTAAGATCAATAAAGTCTGATGAAAAGAAGACGCTTAAATAATAATCAAAAGCTTATCAATCTAAAATAGAAGCTCTAGGTAAAAAAATAAACACAATGGACAAATTTTCTAGGAATAAATTAAAAACTCACTTATTGCTACCACTTATAGGAGTAGGAGTGGCATTTTTGAGCGGCTGCTCAACAGGCTCATCCAGAAACGAGCAAGCTTCACAGGAAACTGCTACTGCTACTGCTCAAACAGTCCAAGAGTCAGTTCCGACAAATAACCGTCCTTTGGCACCGACTCCCGATGATACCAATTTTGTGGTTGCCGTTGTCAAGAAGGTAGAACCTGCAGTAGTGCAAATTAATACTTCCAGAACTGTCAGAAGGCAAGTCCCAGAAATATTTAACGATCCATTCTATCGGCGGTTTTTTGGTCAACAGGTACCAGTACAGCCTCAACAGCGAGTTGAGCGCGGTGTGGGCTCTGGTTTTGTGATTAATCCTAATGGTCAAATTCTCACAAATGCTCACGTTGTTAACAATGCTGATACAGTGACGGTATCGTTTTCCGATGGTCGCACTGTTGAAGGAAAGGTCTTGGGACAAGACACTGTGACTGATATTGCGGTTGTGCAAGTTCCAGGAAATAACCTACCAACTGTAGAACTGGCAAAATCTGAGCAGGTGCAGCCAGGACAGTGGGCGATCGCCATTGGTAATCCTTTAGGTTTACAAGAAACGGTAACAGTAGGCGTTGTGAGTGCAACTGATCGTTCGATTAGTGATATCGGTTTATCTGATAACCGCGTTGGCTTTATTCAGACTGATGCAGCCATTAATCCTGGAAACTCCGGCGGACCACTGCTAAATGCTCGCGGTCAAGTTATTGGTGTCAACACAGCGATTATCCAAGGCGCTCAAGGCATAGGCTTTGCGATTCCCATCGATACAGCTCAACGAATTGCTCAGCAATTAATTACTCAGGGTAAAGTTGAACATCCCTTCGTAGGGATTCAGATGGTAGCCCTCACACCCGAAGTTAAGCAACGGATTAACAGTCTTGCTAACAGTAACATCCGTTTGCAAGCAGACCGAGGTATTCTTATTGTCCGCGTTGTTCCCGGTTCTCCAGCTGACAAAGCAGGACTACGTCCAGGAGATGTCATTCAACAAATCAACAATCAACCTGTCACCACAGCGGGTGCAGTGCAGCAGTTCATTGAAAAAAGCGGGGTAGGTGCAAATATGCAAATGCAACTGCAACGCAATGACAAAACTTTGCAAGTCACAGTACAACCTGGACCGCGACCAACAACTACGCAATAGTTTTCAGAGCTTATACTTTAGCCTCATTATCTTCAACGGCGGTATGAGGCAAACCATTGTCCACAATTTCTTCTGTATCTTGTTTGTGGCTGTCTTTTTTATCTCCCCACCAGTTATTGAGGACATCCTTGACTAAAGCTTCTTTGATCCAAATTTGCAACACAATCACTAAAGGAATCGCAAGGAAGAGTCCTAAAAATCCAAAAAATGAGGAGAAAACGACCACTGCTAACAAGGTCACTGCTGGTAGCAAAGAGACCTGAGACCTCATAACTAAAGGTACAACAATCAGGCTTTCAACTTGCTGAATTCCAAAATACAATGCTACCACTGCGGCTGCTTTCCAAGGTGCATCAACCAATGCCAGCAGCAGGGGTGGAATTAAACTGAATGTAGGACCGACATTAGGGATAAACTCTAATAATCCTGCTAAAACAGCATTGACTAGTGGCAGTCGCACCCCCAAAATTAGCAATCCAACATAACTTAAAACACCGATAAGTAACATAGTCAGGAGTGTGCCTTTTATCCAACCTACTAAAGAGGTTTCACACTTAGACAGAATTTCATCGACTCGCCGACGGTAAAAGGCAGGAAATAGCAATGTAAACCCCTGTCGATATGGCGAGGGGTCTATTAATAGCATGATGGTTAGAACTAAGAACAGCAAAAAGGTAACAACAATATTTAGTGACCTACTGATGATGGCGAAAAAGTTATTAACTAACCCAGTTAACCAACTTTGCAAACCTTGAGTCAAAGTCCTTAAACCACGGACATTTTCTAACCATTGCTCTGGAATTGCATTTTGTAGCCAGTTATTCCACGAGCGCATTCGTTCTAATGTCTGAGGCGCAAAGTCGCTAAATTGTTGCAATTGGTCAACAATTTGCGGCACAATCAATGCCAAAAATCCTACTAGAATAGTCAGTACAAGAACAACTGAGATGCCAACAGCAACACCTCGCTTGATGCGATATCTTTGTAAAAATTGCACAACCTGGTTTAAGACTGTTGCCAAAACGACCGCTGCAAACACTACTAAAACGATTTGCCGGATTTGCCACAAAATGTAAACAGATGTGACAAGGACAAATATGCCGATCCATTGAGCGAATCGCACAACTGTGCCTCCATATTTTTGCTATTTCCAGCAATTGTGCTGAATATTTATGCTTTTAAACTATCTCTTGTCTTCACATATAAAAAAGCCTCTAAAAGGCTGATTTTAGAAGAGAAAAAATGTATACATCTTTAGATAGATGAAAATGTTGCAGTTTTTTTAAGTGAAACCAAATGAAAAATAACCGTCCCAGCAACACAATCATTAACGCTTTTTTATTAGTTGTCGCAATTCTAGCTATATACCTCGTAGGCACGTTTATCTTTTCGGCATTTCACCATACTAAGTACAGCTTTGCATTAATTCGTAGCGTTTTAAAACGCAGAGGGACGGAGGTCAACGCAGAGTAACGCAGAGCCTTTCTGAAATTAATTCGTTACGAACTTGTGAAATTCTGTACTAAGCAAGACACGAATGAAAAGATTTCCACGCATACAGTGCAGCAGAATATGAACTTGTTAGCATTTCTTCATCATTAAAGTGGCAAATAAATAGTGAAACAAGCTCCTTCACCAAACTGACTCGTAGCAGTGACACTACCTCCGTGAGCTTCGATGATACGCTTAGCTATAGCCAAGCCTAATCCAACTCCTCGACCTTTACGCGAGCGATCGCCGGTGTAGAATTGCTCAAAAATATGCGGGAGGTCGCTTTCTTTAATTCCTTGTCCTTGATCTCGAATGGTGACAACCGCCTGTTTAGCTTGTTTGTAGCCTGTAATCAGTATTTGAGAATTTGGGGTTGAGTGCTTAATAGCGTTATCGAGTACATTGAGCAAAGCTTGCAGAAGTCGTTCTGAGTCGCCCTGTATTTGCAAGTCAGCTACGTTCACCTCGGCTGAAATTCGCGAATTTTGCATTCGCGATTCTACAGCTCTGACAGCACGGCTGATCAAGCTATTGAGTTGTACATTGTGCTTTTCCAGGAGTGTCACTCCAGCTTCCAACCTTCCTAAATCGAGCAAATCATGAATTAACCGCGATAACCGTTTGGTTTCGTCTTCGACATTTTGAAAAAAGCGATCGCTCACTTTCGGATCCCTAGCAGCACCGTTCCGAAGAGCTTCAACTGTTACAAAGACATTACTGATGGGTGTACGAAGTTCATGAGATACGTTTGCCAAAAACGCCCTGCGTTCCTGATCCAGCGAAGCCAAGCGTTCGCTCATGCGGTTGAGTTCAAGTGCTAACTGATCTAGTTCGTTGCTCTGACGCAGCTCAAGCTTATCCCCAAAATGTCCGCTCCCCAGCCGAATAGCAAAGTTCTTCATTGTCTGAATTGGACGAGATATGCCACGCGCCAGCCACTCACTGATCAAAGTGCATACAACAAGCGTGAACACCAGCGTTCCCAGTACAGTCCAGAGGATGGTGGAGAACTGTCTTTGAAACTGTTGCAGGGTGACAGACATCCGCAATGCACCCAAGAGCTGATCATTACGCACAATTGGTTTGGCAATATATAATCTGTCATCATTGGTCAAAACACCTTTTGCCACACCCTGTTCTTCCCGATTTTTGATTGCGGCATTTATCCCAGGCACTTTCAACCAGTTCGTTACTTGTCGGTCTTCCTGAGGGCTAGATGTGGCGATGAGTTGACCATTTGTATCAAAAACTCGTATTGTGATGGTTTCTGCTGCACCAAAACGGAGCACCAATACCTGCACTCGTTTTAGGTTATTTTCTTCGAGTGCGTCAGCAATACTCTCACCAATAGCAGTACTCCAATTCTGCAAATCTGCCTGTCTGGTTCTTGTGAAGTAAGCATGGAACGACCAGAGAATGTATCCTGCCATTAAAGAGGTTCCCAAAGCTGTCAGCAGCAGGTAAGTCGCCAACAGTTTGGTGTGAATAGAATTCCTTTTGAAGCGCGGTATCCAACCCATTATTGATTATGATTCCTTTTGGGAAGGACGACGCAAGACTGCCTTGATGCGTGCCAAAAGTTCACGAGTATTGAAGGGTTTGGTCACATAATCATCAGCACCTGCTTCTAAACCCGAAATTTTATCGATGTCCTGGTCTTTAGCAGTCAGCATCACAATCGGTACGTCTGAGAATGCTCGAATCCGCCAGCAAACCTCCATACCATCCACTTCCGGTAGCATCAAGTCTAGCAGAATTACGTCTGGCACTTGCTTGTGGTACTGTTTAATAGCACTGTGACCATCTGCTGCTGTTGTGACGGTATAGCCTTCTTTTTGTAATGTATAGGAAAGGCTCTCGCGCAAAGGCTCTTCATCATCTACCAGTAAGACGTGGGGCATCTTTCATTTTCATTTACTGCTACTTCCATGAATTATTTTTGCATACTGTGTTATTTCCCACTTCTTTCTAAAGAAACAAAAATTTGACTTTTTACGAATAAAGAACCCAGAACTCAGAACACAGGAATCAGAATAGGTATAAAAGTTTTGAGTTCTGGGTTAAGGTTTAAAGCTTTGCTCGAAATTCGCTCTTTTCAACTCCACACCGCAAGTGGTGTGGAGTGATTCTGAGTTCTTTTGTTCTGTATTGTGACTCCTTTTACTTTGAACTTTTGACTTGTCAAGTTGCTTTAAGAGGGCGCTACTTAGTCTGAATTTTCTTTAAATCCCAGCTGTAACAACCAATTTTGTGCGGAACTCTAGAGAATCTTCCTATACGATGACCTCTAGAAAGTTCATTATGCACCGCAGTTTTTATCTCTCTTAGTTGTTCAGCATTGAGTTCGCCATAAAGTCCAGTGATCACCTCAGCGACACTGAAGATTTTCCCTGAATTTCTTTGCAACAGTATGGAAATGGCATCAATCAAAAACTTACCCTCAAATTCAGCTAGCATCGGTACCCTTTTTGCCTTGGAAAGCAGGAAGGGTTTCTTCCTTTTAGGTTTGATACTCTTGGATTTGACCTTACCATTTGCTAGTGTTACCAAATTTAAATCCAGGGTGTAACAACCAGGCTCATCGGGAAAGGCTGCCCAGTAACTCTTTTCTTTGCCGTGTGTCAGGGAAGATTGGACCCGGCTTTTGACAACTTTGAACACACTAGGCTCTAAATCGCCAAAAAGTGAGCGCACAATGAAATCTATATGACAAACAGTCCCGATATGGTCTCGCAATATTTTTTCAATTGCTTGCATTCGAGTCAGAACTTGGTACTCAGGCAGCATTGGAACGTCCGTCCCAAGAATAGAGTTATCGTTGTTCTGTGTTTGTGTTTCCTTTTGTTGCGATAAAGCAGGTGCTGTAACGACTGTGTCTTCTGCGTCGGATGACTCATCATCATCATCTATCTGTTGCTCGTCCTCGTCAGTCAGTTCAGATTCGATACGTTCTTGTTCAACATCATCATCATCATCATCATCATCATCATCAACATCATCATCAACATCTATCTGTTGCTCGTCTTCGTCAGTCAGTTCAGATTCGATACGTTCTTGTTCAACATCATCATCATCAACATCTATCTGTTGCTCGCGCTCGTCAGTGAGTTCAGATTCGATACGTTCTTGTTCAACATCATCATCATCATCATCAACATCTATCTGTTGCTCGCGCTCGTCAGTGAGTTCAGATTTGATACGTTCTTGTTCAACATCATCATCATCATCATCAACATCTATCTGTTGCTCGTCCTCGTCAGTCAGTTCAGATTCGATACGTTCTTGTTGGTCAACATTGGAAATCGTATCGAGCTGTTTTGGTGACAGGGAGTCGTGTTGGACAGGAGTGGGTGCAAAAGAGAACGTCTCAACCACAGCCGTGAGGTTGTCGCGTTTATTTACCGCAGACCAGTTGGATAACAAGGCTTCTACATGAACAAGTTGCGATCGCGCCGTTTGCCATAAACGCTCATACTCACAAGCAAGAGCAGCATAGTAATCTCTTAATTCCAACAGTGGTTCCAGCAAGGTTTCTGGCGGTGGTTCTAATCCCTTAATAGTAGTCATATAGCTTCAATTCAACCCAAATCGGTGTTACTTTTGTAGGTCATTGGTCTAGGCTTAGCTTTTTTAGGCTTCATTAACGATTTTTTAGATGGTTGAGGAGGACGGCATTTTTCACAATACAAGGGTCGAGGTCCGAAAGTTTCGCGCTTCGTAGGAATACCACATTCCTTACAGACAAAGTTGAAAACCCGCGTCTGAATCAGTCGTTTATGCGCTCTAACAGTGTATTCTCTAACAGAGACTAATTTACTTGCCATAATCAAGATTGGTGAATTTCTGTCCTATCAATATAGCTATTTCAGCAGAGGTATTTGCATAAATATGACGCGAATAGCACGTTTTTGCCAATCATTCACGCGAGCTAAGCTTTTTGTGCTTTCTTGAGGCAAAACTCGTATTTCGTCAAGTGGGAAAGGCTTTCTCGTCCTTTGTGGAGACGAGGAATGGGTTTGTGAAAAACCCTCAAACACCCTTCAACTATGACAATATTCCTGACAAAGAGCGCTAGTGTTGTCACTCTAGCACAGCATCTAGCATTGACTCTGCCAATATGAGGCAAACTCCAGATCTGTCTTTTCGGATAACCCCACACTTGGTGCAAGATAGCCTTGAAGACTTCTTTGAGGCACTCTAATGGAGTGTAGAAATCAATACTACTAAGTAACACAGGACTTTTACTACAAAGATGCAAATTTATCTCTTATTTCAATTAAAGCATTGCTAATTCCCAGTTGGTTGCTCGAATTTCGAGTATCTAGAACAAAAAATAAATTCCACATTTGATCTGTTAACCTTAAATGCTATTGTTGGTGCAGATTTTAAACGACGTTAATGCACCTAAAGCCATGTACCCTGATCTGTGCTGTGTGTTTAAACCTGTAAAGGTTTGCATACATTGTTATCAGACTTTTGGCAGATGTTTAGTTTTCTGAGCAGCCATATGGGTACAAAGCATTATACGGCAGTCGTGCTGTCTTTGCCGGATAATTGTGGACAGAAACTATTTAGAGCCTGCAATCTGGTCGTAAGAAAGCGAATTTCTTCGTGGAACTTCTCTTTGTGCCCTCATCTCCATCCAAGTCCCCAAATACTTAAGTGGGGTGTACCTCCTCATTGTCCCGCAATTCATACCCACCCTGTTGCAGGTTCCGGGAATTCTTGGGGAATTCAATTAAAGTCGCAAATAGCACAATACAGTAGTATTAATCCTGAGAAGGTGCTGCGAGAATTAGCCCGGATTGCGTTTGCAAGTATTCCTGATGTGATTATTAAGCAGAACGTATGGTAGCATATCATCATGCTAGTAATAAAGGACACGTGGCAGAACCACACACTGAAGCCCCCCAGGTGTAAAGTGTGGACTTCTAACTCCGTCACTCGCTTCTCAAACATTCAAAATTCAAAATTCAAAATTCAAAATTTAATTAGTGGGAGCTTGCACTCACAACTAATTAAAGACCACCAATATCATTGATTATGGTGGGGGCTTGTACCCAGAATTAATCAATTCAAAATTATTCTTCCGGATTGAACGCGTGAACTTTGAACTTTGAATTCAAAAAAGGTCACCCGTTAGAACTCCCACAATCCGGGGGTTCGCTTCAAAATCCTACACAAACAAAACTGCTGAATTTGGAATTGGTCGTGCAACAGGAACACAAGTCAGAAACCTCTAATCGCATTTACCAGTCAGCTTTGAATCAAAGTGGAGTGACTCCAGAATTAACACATTTACGGCTTTTTAACCGCAGCACGATTAAATTATTCAAATTAGATGAAAAAGCCAGTCGCCCAGACATTTTGCTAGAAGAAGTTCTGTCATGGACAGGTGGTCAGCCGTTTCTTACTCAAAAGCTTTGTCAATTGCTGGCTGAGTTTGAAGCTTTGATTGGTGCTGGTGAGGAAGCAGCAACAGTGCAGCAGATCGTGCAAAGCTTGATTAGTCATTGGGAAACTCAAGCCGCATCTGAGCATTTGAAGTCGATATGTTTCGGTCTTGTAACAAATAAGCAGTGCGATCCCTCATCGCTGCTGCAGCTGTACCAGCAAATCTTGTATCTGGGAGAAGTTCCAACTGACGGGAGTCCCGTACAAGCAGAACTGCTAAATTTGGGATTGGTTGTACAACAGGAAGATAAGTTAAAAGTTTCTAACCGCATTTACCAATCTGTTTTTAATCAAAGTTGGATTGACCAAGAATTAGCACGGTTACGACCTTTATTTAAATTAGATGAAAAAGCCAGTCGCCCAAACGTTTTGCTACAAGAGGTTGTGTCATGGACAGGTGGTCAGCCGTTTCTCACCCAAAAACTTTATCAATTGCTTGCTGAGTTTGAAGCTTTGATTGGTGCTGGTGAGGAAGCAGCAACAGTGCAGCAGCTGGTGGAAACTCGCTTAATTAATCATTGGGAAACTCAAGCCGCATCTGAGCATTTGAAAGCAATACGTTTCGGTCTTGTGAGAAATAAGCAGTGCGATCCCTCATCGCTGCTGCGACTGTACCAGCAAATCTTGTATCTGGGAGAAGTTGCAACTGACAAGAGCCCGGTACAAGCAGAGCTGCTAAATTTGGGATTGGTCGTACAACAAAAAGATAAGTTAAAAGTCTCTAACCGCATTTACCAATCTGTTTTTAATCAGAAGTGGATTGACCAAGAGTTAGCACGTTTACGACCTTTTACCCACAGCACGATTAAATCATTCAAATTAGATGAAAAAGCTAGTCGTCCGGATATTTTACTAGAAGAGGTTCTGTCATGGACAGGTGGTCAGCCGTTTCTCACCCAAAAGCTTTGTCAATTGCTTGCGGAATTTGAAGCTTTTATTGGTGCTGGTGAGGAAGCAGCAAGAGTGCAGCAGCTCGTGCAAAGCTTGATTAGTCATTGGGAAACTCAAGCCGCATCTGAGCATTTGAAGTCGATACGTTTCGGTCTTGTGAAAAATAAGCAGTGCGACTCCTTATCGCTGCTGCGGCTGTATCAGCAAATTTTGGTTCACAAAGAAGTTCCAGCTGACAAGAGCCTGGTACAAGCAGAACTGGTGAATTTGGGATTGGTTGTACAACAGGAAGATAAGTTAAAAGTCTCTAATCGTATTTACGAATCTGTTTTTGATTTGAATTGGGTGACTCAAGAATTAGAGAAAAGCCTTGAATCATCACCTTCGCAAAAAACCAGAAGTACTCAAAGTAAAACAGTTCCAGAAAGTGCTTCCTTTGAGGGAAAAAACACTATTTCCAATCCTAGAAACCCAATTTTTCAACGTATTTTGGTTTTACTAGGAATAGTCGGTTTGGTCGTTGTTGGCGTTAATGTCATTCGCTTTAATCTTTTTAGGCAGCCAGAGGTGGAAACTCTTTTTCAACAAGCGAATGAATTATACTACCAAGGAAAATCTAAAGAGGCAATCACGAAATACAACGAGATTTTAAACATCGATAGTAACTACTACCAAGCTTGGACTAACCGAGGCTATGCACTAGGTAGCTTACAAGAATACAACAAGATGGTTGAATCCTGTTCTGCAGCAACTATCATCGAACCGAAGGCGGTGTATGCTTGGAGTTGCAAAGGAGAGGGATTACATAACCTCAAGCAATACGAGCAGGCGATCGCTGCTTTTAATGAAGCCATTACGCTCGACTCGAAAGACCCTGTTTTCTGGATTAACAAAACTGAATCATTGCTAGCACTCAAGGAAACCGACAAAGCACTTGCAGCCATTGACGAAGCAATTAAACTTTTTGAACAGATTAAAGAAAAAGAAACCAGTAAGCAAAATTTATCGGTTGCTTTTAGCCATAAAGGTAAGGTGTTATCGCAAAAGCAAGAATACGCAGAAGCCCTGAAAGCTTATGACCAAGCATTAGCATACAATCCAAACTATTTTGCTGCTCAACGTGGTCGAGGTATAGCGCTTCAGGGCTTGAAGCGATACGATGAAGCAATTGTTCAATTTAACCAGATGGTGAATGGTTCCAAGCTGACACAAGCTCAAAAAGCTGAAACTTGGTACTATCTGGGATTGACACAATGCCGATCATCTGAAGTCCAAAAGGGGCTTATCGCCTTTGAAGAAGCTCTCAAACTCAAGTCAGATTATTCGGCAGCACAGAAAGCAAAAATTAACTGCACCCCATAATCTCATTAGAAGAACCACCAACGACGAGGTTTGGGTTTGATATCAGAGTAAATTCGACTGACAGTCCTAGCATCAGGGGGTTGTCCTTGCTTAAAATCGCTACCCAAGATTTTGTATAAAGCTTGAGAGGAGTTAACTGTTGAACCAAGGGTAAATAAAACCTGGGCACTGTCATGATTGCAACCAATGCCTCTACGTTCTACAACGCACACGACAGATTTTGAATTGACTTTGTCATTTGTCAAGTAGCTTGCACGCTCTGTTTTGTAAAGAGTCTGCAAAGTTTTAGCTGTATTCTGGCAGTTCTGCACAGCATCTTTGGGTGAGAAATATTCCGGGAGGAAGCTGAGGATTGTAACATCTTTCCCTGTTCCCTGTTCGGGTAAGCTAGCAATCACTGTTGGTATACTAGCGTTGGTGTTGCAGGTAACGTTCGCAGTAGTGGCTGTGCTGGGTTGAGCGAGCGATGCTACAAAGCCTAACGCCAACATCGGAGTTGTCCACGCAGCTGTCCAAAATTGTCTTTTGTTCATAAGTTGAATTCCTGTCTTGACCTGAATTGACGATTGAATATAAACTTTATAGTGTTGGTTTTAGTTAAATTTACTTAGAACTAATATAAAAACTAAACTTAGGTAAGCTTAAGTGAAGCTTACCATGATTTGAGAGCAAACAGGGTGCTAAAATTTACCATTTTTTTCGCTCAAACAGGGTGCGAACGAATGAGTTTGAGTGTTATTTACTATTCTCTAAGAAAAAAAAGCACAAGTTGAAAGACACTGGCTCCTCTAGCTTTCAACTTCAAGCATCTAGTTGGTGCATATACTTACGGGTGCTTCTTTTGGTTGGATTCTGATACTAAGTCGCAATCAAGTTAATGTAGTGTAAGCGACTGGCTTGTGCGCGAACAAGGCAAGTGTCTCGTTTGAACGCGGGCTAGATGCCCGTACTACGGTTGTACAGTTTGATGTGCGACTTAGTATGCCTGCATATCCAAAAATAGACCTCACGGCGGATTGACCACTTCCACACATGAAAATATTTTTCCCTCTGCTACCTCCACTTCCCCCACTATTTTCAAACGTTACTCTGCGAATTTTAAGTGCAGTTAGTGTTTACCTCTGGTGTCTAGTAACGAGTAGCCCTGTTCAAGCGCAAATTTCTTCAGATCGAACTATTCCAACTAATGTCGATCGCTCTGGCAATGTCTTTGAAATTACCGGAGGAGCACAAGCTGGTAGCAATTTATTTCACAGCTTTAAGGAATTCTCTGTTCCAACTGGCAGCGAAGCTTTTTTTAGAAATACAACAAATCTTAATAATATTAACTATATTATCAACCGAGTCACAGGTGGCTCAATTTCCAATATTGATGGATTAATTAGAGAAAATTACGGTGCCAATTTCATCTTGATTAATCCAAGTGGCATTAATTTTGGTCCTAATGCCCAACTGAATATTGGCGGTTCTTTCTTAGGTAGTACGGCGAGTAGCGTTAAATTTGCTGATGGTGTAGAATTTAGCGCCACAAATCTTCAAGTTCGCCCTTTGCTGACTATCAGTGTTCCAGTCGGTTTGCAATTTGGGCAGAATCCGGGAACAATTCGTGTACAAGGTACGGGTCAGGCTTTCACGATTGCCGATCCCACCTTCTCGCCTGTAACGAGAAATACCTCAACAGGTCTGCGGGTACAGCCCAATCAAACCTTAGCTTTGGTTGGCGGCAATATTAGCATAGACGGAGGTAGTCTTACAGCAGAGGGAGGACGAGTAGAGTTAGGTAGTGTCGCACAAGGGCAAGTCAGTCTTAATCCTACTTCCGGTGGATGGACTTTGGGGTATCAAGGTGCAGTTGGTTTCAAAGATATTGAGATGCGATCGCAAGCTTTAGTAGATGCTAGCGGTAGTGGCGGCTCGATTCAGCTGCAGGGGCAAAACATCTCGCTAAGCGACGGCTCGCTCGTTTTGATTCAAAATCAAGGAATCCAACCTGCAGGCGCAATTCAAGTCAACGCCACAGAGTCTGTAAAACTGAGCGGAACCAACGCAGATGCAAAAATTCGCAGCAGCCTAACGAATGAAACAGTGGGAGCGGCTAGAGGAGGAGACATTAATATTTCAACCAAGCGCTTAGTCGTGGAGGGAGGAGCAACCGTCTTTACGAAAACCTTTGGCTCGGGGACAGGCGGCAATATCAATGTCAATGCCCCTGAGTCGGTGCAAGTCAATGGAGTCAGTGCTGTTAATCCTAGCGTTTCCAGTCTTATTGTAACTGCCACTTTTGGTTCTGGAGATTCAGGTAATAATACAGTATCAACTGGGCGTTTGACCGCCACTGGAGCAGGAACCATTGTCTCCACCACTTACGGAACAGGCAAAGGAGGAAATCTGAACGTAAATGCCACTGATTCTGTAGAAATTACTGGTGTCGAACCTCAGTTGTTTCTACCTAGCGCTTTGTTTACTAGCACAGTAAATGCCGGGGATGCTGGTAACTTGACAGTCACTACACCAAGATTGACAGTTCGGGATGGGGGAAGGGTCGATGCTTCTACCTTTGCAAGTGGTTCAGCTGGCAATATTATCATCAACGCCTCTGAATTCGTGGAAGTGAAAGGTATAGTACCAGGATCTATAAATCCAAGTTTGATTGGCTCCTCCGCCAATATACTGGATGAAAGCTTACAACAGACTTTTCGCGTACCTGCGGTGCCAAGTGGATCAGCACAAAACGTGACAATTAATACAGGTGAATTGAGAGTTACGGATGGTGGGCAAGTGACCGTGAGGAATCAGGGGTCAGGTAATGCAGGAAACGCCAGGATAAACGCTCGTTCTATTTTACTGGATAACGCAGGTAGTATCACAGGAGCCACCCAATCTGGTGAAGGTGGTAACATCATCCTCGAAACAGGTTCCTTGCAAATCCGCCGCAGCAGTCAGATATCAGCACAAGCGGGTGGAACTGGTAACGGCGGCAACATCACGATTACTGGTAATAGTCCCGCTGATTCTGTTGTGTTGCTGGAAAATAGCAAAATCACCGCCAATGCTTTCGAGGGGAGAGGAGGAAACATCCAAATCAACACTCAAGGATTATTTGTTTGCCCAGAATGCCAGATTAGTGCCACTTCCCAACTGGGATTAGATGGTGCAGTACAATTCATCACACCGGATATTGCAGCCAACCAGGAAGCTATTGATGTGCCACAAGAGATAGTTCAACCTGAAGAAGTCGTGGCGCAGGTGTGTACAGCAAAGAAGGAACAGGATAGGAGTGAGTTTACCATTACCGGGCGCGGGGGATTGCCACCCCGACCCAGCGAACCACTCAGCAGTAAAGCTTTGGTAAGTTTTGAGCCTTCCCCAGCAGAAAATATCTCTCGTTCAATGAGAACTGTTGAGGAACCGGAAACCTCAGAGCTACCGCCTCCAGCTCTAGGCTGGTACGTTAACGCAAAAGGTACCGTTGTTCTCAGTGCTAATGCCCCCATAGTTACCCCCTACGCTTCTGGATTGACCGCATCGTTGTGCCATGCTCATTAAATTGAAATTATGGGGACAAATCAATTCAAAATATGCCCTACGGGCACGCTACGCGAACAAAATTCAAAATATGCCCTATGCCTTCGGCACGCCTGCGGCGAACGGGCACGCTGCGCGTTTGCGTAGCTCCTCCGCAGGAGGCACAAAACTTGGAATATCCCCTCATCCCCCCATTGCCCTAGCCCCCCATCTTGCCCTTCTCTTCCTCCCCCTACTCCCC